>CAZRUU010000030.1:0-10967 GCA_964603235.1 uncultured Syntrophaceae bacterium
ATGACGATCATCAGCTCAATCAGTGTAAAACCCTTCTGTCCTTTTCTTCCGTTTAATTTCATCAACATTGTTCGTTCCTCCTTAAATCAATTTTTTAATAATTTTAAATTCTACAATAGTTGTCTTTGCCTTATTTAGTTCGCAACGAGTATGCCAGTTTGATTTTTCCAGCATAAACTGTTCTAATATTTCTACAACAGTTTAATATAACAGGACATTACTCAGCAACGATTTCTTTTAAACCTGGGGCTTCCATGTCCGCACTGTAAGAAAAACTGGTGGTTTTCACCTTTTATGTGTGATTTTGGAGAAATTGAGGAAAAATTGAGGATGGATTCACACTCGCAGTAATTACTGCTGGATTGGGGTGAGAAAACCGGTACCGTGCCCGCATCTATATCTCTTCCAATCATATGGCGAAGAGTTTCACAGATCCGGGATCAAAAAAAGATTGAGGGTCTTAACAGTAGTGGTACGCCTATATTCCCGAGGTCTATGACAAAGTGACAGACTATACATGGAATGATACTTTCATTATTTTCCTTGATAAGACCGAGGAGTATACCGTACAAAAAAGCAAACAGGGCAAACTGAAGACCGCCGATAAAATAATGTGGAAGGGCATAGACCGCACTTTGCACTATATTCGCGAAAAGCGCCGGCCTGACGAATTTTCTGACCAGTTCAAAAAGGGTAAGTCTGTAGAAAACTTCCTCACTGAACGCATTAAGCAGGCTGAGAATAATAACAGGCACCCAGATCGCAATCCTCGACATATCCACAGGATTTCTCATTATCAAATACATTGAATACCAGGCGCTGATAATAATCCCTACAAAAAATACATTTGAAAATTTTCTCCAGGCAAACTGTCTCACAAATGGAATTCCTGCCCATTTGAGCCACAAAAGTGACAGCCACGCCATGATAAACAGCGGCAGGTAAGTTGTTATCCCGGCATATACTGTAGACAAACTGGCGGAACCGCGAAATGGCCACCTGACATGGCCGCTTCTGACCAGCCACAAAACAGCATACATAAAAAGAAACATGCAGATCAGATATGAAACCAGAGGAAGATACCGGCTTACCCGCGAGCGCAACAATACATCACGAGGCTTGGACTCCGTTTTGATCCCGTATGACAAGCGATCTAAAGGGATTTCTGCAGAAGGTACCGAATATCGCTGGTTCTTTTGGGTGAGCAACAGGATAAAAGTGCCTGTTACGATAAAGATGAGCATAACAAGCTGAGGTTGAGTCAGACCAAACGCCTCTATCCTGTTCGTTCTGATAAATTCAATAAGGAACCTAAACGTACCATACAGAACCAGATATCCCCCAACTACCCCGCCCTTGTTTCGCATAAAAACAAATGGCCACGTGAGCAGTTCGGGAATACGTATGAAAAGGCCTGACCGGACAGGCAAGTTTCCTGATTTCGCCTTTTGAACGGCCCCACCCATGTAAATCCTGTTGTAAGCCCGCCTTAAGATAAAAAATATGGCCAGATTGGCCATACTCGCGTAGAGGGGGACAGGGTTCGCGAAAGAAAAGTGACTGCCAAAGAGGGTGAAACTTAGTGTGTTGCCCCAGCAACAGCCGGCCGACAAACAGCCCAGTCTGCCGATCGCGTGTGCCAGAGGAACGTGGAGAAAAGCCATGTCAATGACCCTCATCTCGTTAAATCTGAAAAGAACTGTTAGAAGGAAAAAAAAGGCCACAGGCAGGATCAGGCTAGCGTGGAAGGTGTGAAGGCTCTCGGAGATCATCTGGTTGTAAAGCAGTTCCAGACTCCAGCTTTTCATAGGATAGTGCAGAATGCCCCCCGCCCTGCTGCTTATATAACCGAGAGGGAAGGAGAAGACCGCCATCAAAAGGATGAACGAGTCAACCGTTCGCTTCTGATATCCGGCTTGCAGCATCCTTCTGTAAAAGAAGAATAAGGCCGTAAATATGCCCAGCAGGATAAAAAAATAGTAAACCGCGTTTGTAATCGAGAGAACCTGGTGGTAATCGAAAATATACCGCTGAAGGACAAACTTGAGCACAAAGAAACTCCCTTGCTAAAAAAAAGTCCCGGCCGAACCGGGACCCCTTTCTTATCCGCCGTAGACGGAAAATGGTTTACGCTTATCTACTGGGCAGTTACTCCTTTAAATGCCACCACGCTACCTGTTCCCTGGATAAATCTCCAGGCGAAATCGTCAAAATAGACGGTTTCTCTCTGTTCGGCAGAAATATCGGCGCTCGCGTTGATGCCGAGAGTGTGCGCGCCGAACTCAGGAATATCGTGTGTGGAAAAATTGTACTCTTCCGTAGTGAATGTAGGAGAATACACTACCGTCGGGTTACCAGCGCCGTCATACCCGATCTCCACCAGCTTGTGATTAGCCACTGCGCACCCAAGAACTGAATACGCGACCGTTTCGCTGGTATAGCCCTCAATTTCATCGGCAAGTCCCCTTCCCCAAATGACCTGGGTGAAATAATCGCCCTGATCGGGCCACTTTATAGTGCCCCTGTCCAGCTTCTTTCTATTCAGATCGGTCGAAGAAACATTACCGAAGGATGTACCGATATCTTCGCCGGGGCTCGCAAAAAAGGCGGTTATGGCATTTGTCCTTTGATCGGAGTCCTGAGCATTACAGCTGGTAACTGCCTCGTAGATGTTAACCATAATGGTAATCCATTCCCTGGGATATATTCGATAGTTGTAAAGTGCCTTGTCCGTCTGATTGGTGGTGTCAGGAGGCCTGATGTAGCCCACAGGACCGCTCGCCCCTCCGGCAACCGGTTTCCCTATCGGGTCCTCCTCGGTTTGGGTAGCCGGGTCTCTCACCACTTCCGCCCCGGGAATTCCCAGCATCGTGACTCCATCAACCTCATAAGTCTTGAAAAGGTTATATTTATCCGTGAGCTTCCAGACCGATATCGACGTTCCCCCGCTTCCCTCATAAATTACCTCAACGTCATCACCCTCAACGTTAACAGTCTCATAGTATACATCTACCACCTCGTGATCTACCAGGGGCGCGTACGCCATCCGTTCCCAGGGAGAATATTCGTCACACCCCGCTGAACCGGTGGCATCCTTCTGCCAAAGAATCAAGTATGGAATTCCGTCAAGAGGAGGTTCATCGTCCCACTGGTTTTCCGTGAACCCTTCGCACACGATAGGATCCGCGACTGCTGTCGAACCATGGTCATCATAGAGTGTGTCGGGTATATCATCATCTTCAGTATAATATGTTTCTTGGCCGCAACCGGACCCTGTGGTGTAGTCGGTCAATCCCTGTATTCCTCTCATGATGGAAAGACCGTAGTAGGAATATTCCCCTGTCGCAGCTCCTCGAAGCCCTTTAACCCTGAAAGACACTCCGGGCATGTAGTTTCCCGGATGGTTCAGCGGAGGAGTTCCTAAAAGATCGTCTTCCACGTCAGTAAAGCGTATCTTGGTCTGGAGATCATACTTGAGCTTATTTTCCGATTCCAGCCACAGGGTCTGTAGTGGATCAGTGGAGTCCCAGTCAACGGCACCCAGACTTTCCTGCATATAGACATCCTCAGGGATAAAAGCTGAGATAACCGTGTCAGTTTCAGTCACCTTTATGGCCATATCCCCATCAATCTCTTCTCCCTCGTGTTCCCCGATTATAGACCTGACATTGTCAGGGGTCATCTCGCCCTCAACGGTTCTGTAGAGTTCCATAGCTGTCAGGGGTTGAAAAAGGGTTATTGATCTTGAAACCGAATCGCTTCCCCAGTTAACCGTTCCCGTTGATTTGAACTTGACAAACTCATTAAAGGTCATGACCGTCTGGTCGTCCAGTGCTCGGGAAAACGCGGCAACGCCCGGGGCACAATGCAAACCAACCAGTGTCCCGCTGTCTCTGTCCAGGTAATCGTACTGCAGGAGGAGTCCGGTATCCTCCGGATTCGTTCCGGAAGCCGCTATGGCAAAAGTCCCCTGTGTCGTCGGCAAAATCGTAAGATTACCGGTTATGTCAAGATTGCTTGTAGATTGCGCGCCACTGCTTACGGGAGAAATTGTTTGCGCGCCGTTTACCTTCGCGGCCGGGTATACCGGGGCATTATCCACGGGGGTACCGGTGGAACCGGGATTCAGGGTAAATGTAACAGATGAGCCATCTACTGTATAACCGGAGTAGGATACGGTTTCATATATTGAACCGGACGACGCGTCGGGGACTGAAACACGCAAATCCCCGCTCTGGCTTCCCGAGATAAAGGCCGTGGGCAGATTTCCGGTACCTATGCCCCCCGGAGGCGTAGCAACAAGGCTGTTTATCGTGGAATTTGCGCCTGACGATTCCTCAAACCAGTTCACCTGAGCACTAATAGTGAAGCTGTCATTCCCCACGGGGACAGATTGATTAAGGAACAGGGAATCAACAAAATCCTGTCTATTGAGATTAAAATCGTCATCCCTATTTGTATCATCTGCCATGCTTAGCGCGTAATTCAGCCCGGATTGTGCCAGATACTGGGCCTTTTGCGCATAAGCGAACCTGACCGCACCCGTGCTTGTCGAGCTGTAAAGAGTGGTCATAGCGGCACCAAGAATGCCAACAATGACTATTGTTATGATCACTCCGATAAGAATCGAACCTGATCGGCCCAGCGGGAGGGATAGATTGAGGCCTTTAAATGTTCCGTGCCGTCTGAGCAGCACGAAAAGTATCCATCCCAAAAGGATAATCATTACCAGACCGGCTTTGTAACACAATCCAGTCATAGTATTCCCGTTTTCAAATCCGGCCGTGGCTATAAAACAACCGGTGCTTGAGGTTCCGGTACTTCCCGTTGAAACGGAATAACCGGTAAAACCCTCCGGGACATAGCTGTTTGAGGGCAAGATCTCATCCACATAGGTCATCCCTGTTCCCTCCGACGCGATCAAACTCATCGAGATACCTATGCGGGTAAGATCGCTTATCCTGTCCGAGATCGACCAATCATTTCCTGAATGATCTAAGTAGGTTAAGGAAAATGTCGCGATATTGTCAACCAGATCATAAAAATTGTCGTCAAAATCACTGTTTTGAATCTGTAGCGTGTTCCCCGACAATTGAAAGGTTTCTGTTATAGGTATTCCATCCGTGCTTCGTCTTCCTATGGTGATTGTACTGGGCCCCGCGGCGCTTATGGAAGTAAGGTTCTGCAAAGACATCCTCAAACGTGACATAGCCAGCTGGCTTTTCTGCGTAAGGGCGTTGGAATCCTTGGCGAAAACGAAGGCATTGGTCATCTGGACAATTCCGAGACCGGCTATGGCTGCCAAGATAGAAGCGAGAAGCAGGGACACGATTATCTCGATAAGAGTAAAACCTTTATTTTTTCTGAACGGCTTTTGCATTGTAATATTCTCCTTGCCACCCTGTTTCTATATTTCAATATCTCCAAACAGCAGCGAGTAAGTCAGGCCGGATGCCCCAGTTATGGTAACCCTTAAAAGGTCGCTGGATCCCCCTTCAACAGGAGTAGTTCCGTTTCCGTAACCTGTATAACTGGCAGTAACGGATATTGCTGGGTCAGTTAAATCATAATCCCCGGCGCTTATATGAGCTTGCAAATCACTGATACTACCCAGTTCCCTGTATGCCCTTGAGATACCATCGGCTACCTGGTTCATGACATTAATTTCCATGGTCTGAATCGCGGGCTGGGTGCTCCGGGTTAGCGCACCGCTCGTCATTGAGATCAGCATAGCCCCCATTATCGAGACAATGATCAATGTTACGATTATTTCCAATAACGTGAACCCTTCATGCCTTCTTAATATTTCAATTTTCATGGTATGAATCCTGTGTATGGAGTAATGGTGATAGATTTTGATGTTCCCCCTCCAGAGATGGTTATGGGCGCGGCTATAGTCAATCTCACAGCCGCACCGGCGTCCGTGCAGGGAGACCCCCAATTCTCAAAGGAATATGTAAAGCCGGAAACCGAAAGACCATGACCGGAAAGGTCGACCTCGAGTTGGTCCTCACCGGGAAGTTGTATTTTTGTGTTTATAGTTCCGCCAGTAAAAAGCCAGTATCTGTTCCCGTCAGCGTGAATACCCCACACATCATTCGAACTCATGCTTTTCATCTGGGCATATCGCAGGTGAGACTTAAGGGCTTCCGTCTGGACAACCAGTCCCGCGCCATGATCTGTCCCTTTCATAACAACAAACGCGGAGACTATTCCAAGCAAAATCAAGACAGTGATCACCTCGATCAAAGTAAAACCTGATTTATTCATCCTTTTACCCGGACCGGAACTTTTTCCAATCATTTGTCGCCCCTTTTCTGTTGAGGTCTTCAACTTGCGTTACAGTAGTATCTCTCCGTCGCGTAGGCAAGAAAGCCTCCTATGATGACGCTGCCGATAGTGAGAGGCAGTAAAGCCAGGATCACAATAGGAAGTTTCATATCTATTTGAAGAATTAAACTGTTTATAACAATTGCTGCTACATATAGATATATACCGAACCTGGCCGATCTGACTGATACGGGTTGCCCCGAAATAAAGGATATGCCCGTAAAAGCGAATCCGATCGCGATTGCGAAAGAGAATTCCGGCTGATACAGCAGCCAGATTGCCTGATAACCGGTAGTGCTGATGGTTTCGAGACTCCGCAAGAAAACCATTCCCACTGCAAGATAAAAAAGGCTTACGAGGATAAAGTAGAAACCGCACTGTCCCTTCGTGATGCTTTCCGGAAGCAACCTGAATCCTTTTAAATCACGGGGCCGCGTAAGAAGGTCATGAATCCTTTTAGCTGCCCCATATCGCGACGGACAAAGCCCGACCTTGAGCATAACCCGATCTGTAAAATCATCGGGTGGCTGTACGGGAGAAATCCCTTTTATCATATCTATATATAGCTTTGTTTTCAATTTTCTCTTCCATTCAACAATCCCGTAAATTAAATCTCTACTTAATATACAACCGGCGAGACAGAAAGTCACACTAACAGACAAATTACAGCCTTCTGTCCGACTCACCGGGCTATTCCTCCATCCTTTCCCGAATTTTCTCCAGCCCCCTGTACGTCCTCATCTTCGCGGCACTCAGGGAAAGGCCTGATATCTCCGCAATCTCTTCGAATGAAAGCTCCTGATAGAATCTCATTACAACCAATTCTCTAAGGTTGTCTGAAAGACTGTGAAAACAAACATTCAGACGCTTTACCTTCTGATCTCTCATCAGAGAATGCTCGGGGGTTAAAGACTTATCTCGAGACGAAAAATCAGTATCCTCCGCAAAGTCGCGCAAAGGTATCTTTTTCTCCCTCTTCAAGTGATTGCGAACAATATTCAATCCTATCGTATAGAGCCAGGTAAAGAACTTCCTTTTCTGATCGAAACGCCCGAGATTCTCAAAAGCCTTTATAAATGTTTCCTGCGCGAGATCGCTGGCGTCTTCGCAGGACCCCGTCATACGGAAGGCAAGGTTAAATATCGGCACTTTGTATTTGTCCACAATCAGGGCGTAGGAATCACGATCTCCTTCAAGAACAGATCTTATTATGTCGATCTCTTTTTTTTCTTCCATCTTCAGTACCGGATAGATTGAAAATCAGGGCTGCTCATATAACCAACTTGGGCAGTTCCCCTGAATGTACATTTATTATCCCGTCAGCATAAGAAATTTACTCGCCGGGATCACGAAACAGTTTCCGGGGAATGTTTCAACTTTTGAGGCATTACATACAATCTGGTAAAAAGGAATGCCTAGTTTCTCCCCATAAAACTTCCCTGCTTTACTGATGTCAGCATTGTTCTCCTTTGCCTCAAGCAGACAGACAGGATGATCTTCTTTTACCAGGACAAAATCAACTTCCCGCTTTTCTCTGTCTCGCAGATACCGGATTTCAAAATTACCCAAGCCGGCTTCCGTCATTCGTGCCGCCATACGTATGAGGCTGACCGCCACAAGGTTTTCAAAAACAATCCCAGGCTCAGACAGCATTGACCAATCAAAGAAATAGAGTTTTTTCTCCTTTTTTATTGCCCGAGCTATTTTTTTATGCCAGGGACGCAGTGTAAAAACCAGATAAAGACCCTGTAAAATATCTATCCAGTTCTTAATGGTATCGTATTTTTTGCCCAGGTCTTCACTCAATGACGTAATGCTCATCCGAGAACCGACTTTTGAAGGAAGGATTTCCACGAGCGTCTCAAGGCCCTTTATGTCCGCAATCCGTGAAAGATCACGTACGTCTTCTTTTGTCAGCAGGTTTCTGTAATCCTTCTGCCACCTTCGATGAAACTTTTCTGTACCTCTGAGAAAGGGTTCAGGGAAACCCCCGAATTTTAAGAGGTTTTTAAGCGCCTCATCCGCTTCCGGTATGTTAGCTTCCCTCGCGCGTCCTGCCAGAAGGTTACCGTCAGCAAAAATTCCTCCGTCATCGAGAATATGAGAAAAATCAGATGTGACCTCCGGGAGTCCCAACGGAAAAAGTTGATAAGAAAAGTATCGTCCAACCAGCGAATCACCGGATTTCTGAAAATAGCCGAGCCTGGCCGAACCCGTGACAAGGAGCCGCATTCTTTCGCGATTCATATCGTAAAGACCTTTAAGAATATTCCTCCATTCCGTATGCTTATGAATCTCATCAAACACAAAGGGAAGAGGATCGTTTCTGAATCTTTCATCAATAATATTTCTGAAATAGAGTGGATTTTTCTTGTACGCTGTCATTAACGACGGGTCATCCCAGTTAAAGTACGTGTCTTCCGAGCTAAGTGATTTAAGCCAATTCTGAGCGAACGTGGTTTTCCCCACCTGCCGTGGACCGGTCAGAAAGATCATCTTTCCCGTCGTCATTTCAGGGTCAAATATATAACTGCCTATCAATCGTTCCATGTCGATCATTATCCATATTGATGGAATATTGTCAAGACAATTTTCCACAGGTATGGAATATTGTAGAGAGGAGAGCGCGGGCTTACTCACCGAAAAGGTTGAAATTTGATTATCGGGGACATGAATGGAAGGGCGCTACAGCCCCACCTCCTCCATGCTGATGACCGTGGCCGTTGTAGTATTCATGGTAGAGCTTGTGTCGGAACAGTTAGCGCAACTGAGGTTTGAGCGAACGGATGAAAACTGACCGGCATGTATTGAAAATTTGACATGACGACCTGTAAACGTTCTACTTCAATCTATGGTTTTGTATAACATTTAGTTTGATGGAGGAAGCTATGAAATCTTCAGATATCATGAAAGCAAAAGTCTCTGCCAAGGGCTGGATCGTGATCCCGGCAGCGTTGAAAAAACGCTTTTGTCTGAAGCCGGGTGATATGGTTGAATTTCAGGCAAAGGAATACCGCATAACCCTTATTCCCGAAATTGTGGATCCGGTTGAAGCGCTGTATGGAAAACTGGCGGGCACAACATCCCTGTCGGAAGCGTTACTTGAAGACAGGACTGAGGAACTGAAGAATGAAGAAGAGAACGTACATATTCGATAGCTTCACTCTTATAGCATATCTTCAGGCCGAGTCGGGCGGTCAGAAAGTAAAAGAACTGGTGAAAAAAGCAGAAGCGGGGCGAATATCTGTACTGATGAGCGCCATCAATTTCGGCGAAATAATATACATTATCGAACGTAAGCTGGGACGCAATACTGCGGACACTATTTTAAGGGACATATCCAGATTAGCAGTGCCGGTAACCGTTATCTCTATTCCATCGTCTGCTGCAGTAAACCCGTAACTGAAGTCGTCAGTTGCAGGCTTATTGAGATCGGCATGTGTTATAACATTGTTTATGTTGGTATCAATATCAGAGCCAATATTGCCATTTAACGCTACGTGCGCGTAAGACATGCTCAAAGTTGACATCCATTCAGCAGCGGCCCCTTCCATGGCCTTTAGCTTTGCTTGATCTGACAAATGCATATATTTCGGGACTAACACGGCGGCGAGAATGCCCAGTATGATCAGGCCTGTTATGATTTCAATTAAAGTAAAGCCTCCCTGGTCCTGATTTGGAAAGATTTTTTTGTCTCATTCCTGCTGTCCCTTACTCAGAAAAAAACGATGCCAAACGGATGCGCATTAAAAGATAGAACGGGTGACAAGATAACTCACGAAAACAACCCCAGCCCCGCCGTAAAGCAAAAAAAGACAACGGCGAGACTGCCGCCTGATTGCAACCAATAAAAAAAACGGGGCGAGATATACACTTTCTCGCCCCGTTTTAAACTTCGGAGAAGGGATTAATATGGCAGCACCCAGTCCCTGGTGGAAGTGTCACCAACTACAAAAGTAGTCGAACCAGCTTTGCCGGAAACCACTACGGTTACTCCATCAACGGCTGATGCTACACTAAACAGGTAATCAAAGTCATCACTTCCAGGCTTGTGACCATTGCCATAAGCTGCAATCGCAAGTGCGTCAGTAGCGGCGGTACCAGTTAGGGTGCCGGCTAACGCTATGGACGCGTAGCCGAAGCTACAGGTTGACATCCCTTCAGCAAGGGCCCCATCCATCGCCTTTTGCTTTGCTTGTGCTGTCATATTCATATACTTCGGCACAGCCACCGCGGCGAGAATGCCCAGTATGATCAGGACCGCGATAATCTCGATCAGTGTAAAACCCTTCTGATTTCTCAACTTGTCTTTCATTTTGAAAACCTCCTTTTCCTAAACAGTTTTTTTGTTCTACTACTCATAACTCTTTCCGTCTATCTACCCCTAAATGAGGCACATTCCATGCCATATCTGCCGATTTGTTGATTACCTCCCCTCTTTTTTCTTTCTAACCGCTACACTTTCAATTTTGAGGGATTCGTAAGAAATCCCCAAAACTTCATGCTAAACCCCGTATCCGGTACGGGGCAGGCCCGATTCGGCATCCACAACATACTGAAACTACTGGATTCCGGCTTCCGACGGAATGACAAAAATGATGTCATTACAAGTCCTGATTCTGTGGAGCACAGAAACC
>CAZRUU010000031.1:0-7681 GCA_964603235.1 uncultured Syntrophaceae bacterium
CATGATCAGGGCGTCCTGACCTCTGTCCCTGAAGTATTCGCCGATGCTGCACCCCCCAAACGCGGCTATGTACTGCAGCGTTCCCGGATCGCTGGCACAGGCCGCAACGACACAGGTATAACTCATGGCGTCAAACTTTCGGAGCGTCTCGACTACCTGTGCAACGGTTGATTTCTTCTGTCCTATCGCAACATAGATACACTTGATGCCGGTATCCTTCTGTCTGATGATGGCATCGACACATATTGCCGTTTTCCCTATCTGACGGTCTCCGATGATCAACTCCCGCTGTCCTCTTCCGATGGGCGTCATGGCATCGATTGATTTCAGTCCCGTGTAGACCGGCTGGTTGACCGGCTGTCTCTGGATCACACCGGGCGCAACCACCTCGATCCTGCTGTAGGTATCCGTCTCTATGGGACCCTTTCCATCCAGAGGCTGTCCCGTGGCATCGATAACTCGTCCGAGGACAGCTTCTCCGACTGGGATCTGCGCAATCTTGCCAGTCCTCTTGACCACATCACCTTCCTTGATATGTATATCCGAACCCAGGATGGCGACACCGACGTTGTCTCTTTCAAGGTTGAGCACCATTCCCAATATGCCGCCCGGGAACTCGAGAAGCTCCATAGCCATGGCATTTTCCACGCCGTACACCCTGGCAATACCATCACCCACCGAGAGGACGGTGCCTGTTTCACTGACATCCAGTTTCTTCTCATAATCCTTTATCTGTTTGGAAATTACCTGTGTTATTTCCTCTGCCCTGATTGCATCCATCCTCTACATCTCCTCCCTTATGAGTCCCCTTATGTTGTTTAGCTGAGCTTTAACACTACCATCGTAAAGGATATCGCCGATCCCTATAACAACACCACCCAACAATGATGGATCTTCGTCAATAACCATCTCAACATTCTTTCCGGTCAGGCCTTCCATCCGTTTCTTAATCCTAGCGGACAGTTCACTTGACAGTGGAAATGCCGTTTTTACTCCGACTCTTACTTTATTTAAAACATCATCCATATATCTTTGATAACACTCTTCAATCTGCTCAAGGACATCGACCCTTCTCTTATCCACCAGCAGCATCAGAAAATTCGACGTAGTGGTCGAAATGCCAATCTTATCAAGAATCTCTCCTATAACGGCCGATTTATCAGAACTGTCGAATACGGGATTGGCAAAAAATTCCGCCAAATCTTCGCTCTTCTCCAATATGGAAGAGAATCCTTTAAGCTCACCGTAGATGGTCTCTATCTTATTTTCCTTTTGCGCTATATCAAACAACGCCCTGGCATATCTCTTTGCAATATCGCTCCCAATCAATTTCGGCTCACCATCCTATCCAAGAAATCGTTGACCATATTCTCGTGATCTTTTTCTTTGATATTCTTCTTTAAAATTTCCTCGGCCATCTTAACGGAAAGTCCCGCGGCCTCCGTCCTGAGTTGACTAAGGGCCTTTTTAAATTCCTGATCCATCCTGGCCTTTGAATCTTCCTCCATTTTTTCGGCGGTTCTTTTTGCTTCTTCTATAATTTTCTCTTTCTCGGCAAGGCCCTGCGCCTTTATCATGCCGGAGATCTCCTGTATCTCCGCCGCAGCCTTGTCCAACCTGGCGGAATGTTCCTCAAGTCTTTTTTCCGCTTCCTCTTTTGCCACAACTGCTTCTTCCAGCGAAGTCCTGATGGACTCGCGATTATCGACAAAGAAATTCCTGATAGCTTTGGCCGAAAATTTGTAAAGAACTATAATCAATATGACAAAATTAAGAAATCTCCAACCAAAATTGATAAAACTTGCCTTGCCATGATCCTCTCCATGGTGTTCCTCTTCGGCAATATCTTCCATGGCGACATCTTCGGCTTCTATTTCCACGCCTTCCTTCGCACCGATGCTCTGCAGGGTTTCTTCGCTTTGCAGACCGACCTCACTCTTCTGGTTGTTATCCGCTACGGCAAAGGCGACAGAAACCAACAACAATATTGAGATTAAACCAAAAACAACTAAAAGGCGCTTCACTTATATACCCCTTTCCAATACCTTTTCAGAAATCTCCGTAGCTATCGTTCTGGTCTGATCCTGCAGGACAACCCTGGCTTTATTCGTTTCATTCTGCAGTTTGGTCTTAAAGTCTCCCAGTTTCTCCGAGATCTCATCCCTTACTTTTCCCATTATAGCCTTTCCCTGCTTTGACCCCTCTTCCTCAACTTCATCCCTCTGAAGGGCAGCCTCTGCCCTCGCCTGGCGTATTTTTCCCTCGTATTCGGCCATGTCATGTTCTATTGTTTCGTTGAGAGATTTTACTTTTTCATCCGACTCTTCAATCTTTTTATTTCTCTTTTCGATAATTCTTAAGACAGGTTTGTAAAGGAGAAAGTTTAGCACGAAAATTAACAGGATGAAATTGACCATCTGGATCCAGACTGTATAATTCAGCTCTACCATTATTGCTCACCATTCCTTGGATTAAGTATTATGTGAGAAATATCCGAAAGTTAAAACTGATGGACTCGTAAAAAGTCTCAGCAGCTTGTTATTCCGATGTAAACTGAGAAATCTTTACAATTTAATACACCAGAAACTCAAGAGTCCTATATCTGGTCAAAATAAGAGATTTTCTGAGTTTGATTTTTCACAACTGTGCTCAAAACTACCTTGAAAAACTTCCTTCAAGATACTTGCCAAAATCGGAGAGTACTAACCACAACTCCAGAACCTTGTCAAGTCTTTTTGGCAGGAGGCTGCATTTTAGTATCATCACCTTTCGATAAAAAGAGGCTCAGGATTTTGTGATATTTTTCGATAAGACAACTCCCGTTATTCGATTGTTTCACTTCCTGGATTTTCAGTCTTGTCCCTGTCCGACATCTGACACGCGCCATCGATTGTCGCGCCCTCCTTCACCTCAAGAATCGCTGTCTTTATGTTTCCTGAAAGTTTGCCCGTCGGGGAGATCTCCACCTTTTGTTTGATATCGAGATCGCCCCTTATTTCACCGGAAATTACTATGTTATCAACCGCAATATCCGCTTCAATATAGGCGCCCTCCCCTATGATCAGCGTTCCACTGCCCAATACCTCACCCTTGAATTCTCCGTCGATTCTCACCAAACCACTTAGAACAAGTTTTCCATTAAACTCTGCTCCCTTACCTAAAAATGCCTTCATATCCTCACCACCACCGTTTTTCTTTCTATTCATCATTCAAGCTCTCCTCTCTGCGTCCCCCTTCTGACCCGGACAAGCCGGAATAAAAAAACCCAATGTTTAGTTTTATATGTTTAATGTTTAATTAAAAACGTTATCACGAAAACACAAAAACCCCAGACAGGATAACCGGACATACAAGATAATCTTTCAAGCACAGGAACAAGGAAAGATCTACCACTCTAATTCTGAACATCCTGTTGATCCTGTCAAAATTTCTTTAATTCTTTTCCCATTTTCGCAAAAACTTTACAACCAGTAAACTAAAGTGTGTCTGCTGTATTTACGAAGCCGTCAAGATTGAAGAATAAACCTTCTCATGCTTACATTCATCAGCAGACCCGCTCCCGTCATCAAGACAATCATCGAAGACCCTCCATAGCTGAAAAAAGGAAGTGGTATTCCCACAACAGGCAATATGCCGATAACCATGCCGATGTTTATAAGTATGCCCCAGAAAACAAACATTGTTACTCCAAAGGCCATCAATGCCCCGGGGAAATCCCTGGAGTGTCGCACAATCTTCAAACCCCACAGTACCAACGCAAGAAATATAAACATCAGGACAAATACCCCTAAGAAACCCCATTCCTCGGCAAAAACGGAGAATGCAAAGTCCGTCTGTTGTTCAGGCAGAAATCTCAGCTGCGTCTGGGTTCCTTTCAGAATCCCCTTCCCCCAGATGCCACCGGAACCAATGGCAATTATGGATTGTATAATGTGGTAACCAGCTCCAAGGGGGTCCCGTTCAGGGTTTAGAAAGGTAAGTATCCTTTCTCTCTGATAATCCTTTATAAGGAACCAGAACAGTGGGGTTAATATCATACCTCCCGAAATAAAGCATACAAGAAATTTTCTGCCGACCCCAACAAAAACCGCCATGCAGAAAACCAGGATCACCAGAAACATGGCAGTGCCCAGGTCCGGCTGTTTTACTATCAACAAAAAGGGTATCCCCAGAATTGTAAGCAATGCCGCCAGATTACCAAAGTGATGACCACTCTCCGCATTATCGTTAAAATATCTTGCCAGAACAATAACGATCACCAGTTTCATCAATTCCGACGGTTGAAAGGAAAATCCCCACATGGTCAGCCATCTCTGCGAACCGTGTGTCATATTCCCGTAGAAAAAAACCAGCAAAAGGAGCAAAACGGAAACCGCGTAAATAAAATAGGCATGTCTTATGATAATATGATAGTCCACACTGAAGGCTATAACCATCATAACAAGTCCCAGCAAGACCCATGACATCTGTTTCATATAGAGAAGCTCTCCACCCGCACGCAGGTTATACCCGGAGCTATAGAGATTTAAAATGCCTATGCCGCTTATTGCAAGTACCAGTCCCAGGAGTATCCAGTCAAAATGGGCAAGTAATCTGCGATCAATTCTCACATCTTTTCCCTTTTCCGCTCAAGAGTAAAATACCCGTCAACAATCCTGCGGGCAATGGGAGCAGCGACGGACCCGCCATGCCCTCCATGTTCCACAATAACCAGAATCGCTACTGCGGGGTCTTTGTACGGTGCAAAACAGGCAAACAGGGCATGATCCTTGAATTTATACTGTATATCATCTACATCATCATCCGTATCTTCCGACATACTTATAACCTGTGCGGTGCCGGTCTTACCGCAGACATCCTTTTCTTTTCTCTTTAAGGCCCAGCCCGTGCCGTGGGGTTCATTAACCGCTCCCCACAGTGCATATCTCAATATATCGATATTCTTTTTGCTAACAGGGACTATTCTCTCTTGTTCAGGAGAAAATTCCTCTATTACCTGTCCATCCGTCGTTTCAATCCTCTTTACAAGCCGCGTTTTATAGAGAATTCCTCCGTTGGCTATTGCGCAATAAGCTCTAATTAACTGCAGGGGTGTAACGAGAGTAAATCCCTGACCTATGGACAACGAGGTGGTTTCGCCTTTCTGCCAGTGCTCTCCATATCTTCTCAGCTTCCACTCTTTTGTAGGAACCAGGCCCCTTTTTTCTCCCGGAAGAGATATGCCGGTTTTGTATCCGAAGCCAAACTTCCCGGCATACTCCGCCAGCTTATCGACACCAAGCATCTCCCCCAGATGGTAAAAATAGACATCACATGATTCCACTATGGCGCGATGCAGATTCGCCATGCCATGACCTCTTTTTTTCCAGCACCTGAAAGTCCTGTCCCCCATCCGGTATGTTCCGTTACAGAATATTTCGGTATTTTCTGTTATTAAACCTTCCTCAAGAGCCGCGGCCGCGACAACCATTTTATAGGTGGAGCCTGGAGGATACTGCCCTGAAACAGCCCTGTTCTGTAGGGGGCATAGAGGGTCTGTCGTCAGTTTCTTCCAGCTCTCCCCGGATATCCCGCGGTTAAACAGGTTCGGGTCAAAGGACGGCCTGTTTATCATTGCCATAACGGAACCGGTGCGCGGATCCATAACAATTGCCGTTCCCGCCTTTTCCTGAAAGGCATTCCGGCAGATCTTCTGAAGATCCGCATCTATATTGAGAACAACATTATAACCGGAAACAGGTTTAATTCTTCCCAATACGTTCAGTCTTCTCCCGGCGACATCCACTTCCACCTGTTCCCCACCGCTCTCACCCCTGAGATATCCATCCAGAGATTTCTCAATCCCGTACTTCCCCACTATGTCATTTGACCTGTAACCGGAGTAAACATCCCTCCCCAGCTCAGAAATGCTTATATTTCCAACATAACCGAGGATGTGGGCCATCATCTCTCCATATACATATTCCCTTACAGGAACAACATCGACAACCACACCGGGCAAATCCATAGAATGGGTTTCCACTGCGGCCAGTTTATCCCTGTCTATATTCTTGCAGATTCTGACAGGGACAAAAGGTCTTCCGGACTTAAAAGGGGGTCTTCTGCAGGATATTGCGTCCTCGCCCAGATCGCAAAGATTTATCAACTTATTCATAACAGCTTCTGTATCCTTTGCGGCCTCAGGAATTATGGATATATCAAAAGAGGATTGATTGTCCACCAGGATATTCCCGTGAGTGTCCATGATCAATCCCCTGAGGGGTTTTATTTCCTGGATCCGAACCCGGTTGTTCTCAGAGCGCTTCCTTAAATCGTCTCCCCTGACAACCTGGAGGTACCATAGCCTGGCAATCAGGAGAAAAAAAGCAAGAGAGACCAGCAATATAACCACTTGAATTTTTTTCCTGAACTTCACAGGATCATAGTTGGTCAGGCGATCTTGCTTCCGAGACATTGAATAAAACCTCAAGACGATGAAACAGGACAAAGAAGGCTGGCGCGAATACTCCGGCAGCTACAGCCTGGAGAAGCGAAGCATTCAATATATCATAAAACACATTAATACCGTACAAACCCCTGTACATCAAAATTATCAGGGATTTCTCAAAGAGAACACATACAAACATAAAGCCCATGGTAAAAACCATTCCCCTAGCATATACCTTAAGTGAAACCCCTTTAGAAATCAAAAATATCAGTACATAACTGAGCATAAAGAAACCCGGTACAACACCTGTAATACAATCCAGTAAAAAACCGAGGACAAAGGACAATGCGATACCCCTTATGATACTCAGGTAAAAACCCGCATATACAACCAATATCAATGACATCTCCAATCCCGTCTTCCCGAAGAAAAGTATGTCAAAAACAGTTACCTGAATCGCCAGTAAGAGCAGCGAGAAAACCGGTAACAGGAGGTAATATATCATCCATTATCCTCCTTTCCCCTTAATATAACCAGCACCTCTTCCAGTTTGGTAATATCGGCCGCGGGATGTACCGTGATTTTCTGAAATAAACCGGCTTCTCCCTTTTCCACTATGGCAACCTTTCCGATAAGTAACCCCTGGGGGAATACACCTGCAAGACCTGAAGACACTACTGCATCTCCGGTTTTCACATCTTCGGATCTCTGAACGTATCTCAGCTCACACCCGGAACTGCCACAACCCCGGAGCACACCCTGACATCTGTTTTTCTGGACAATGACATCGATATTGCTGTTATAATCCACAAGGAGAAGTACCTTGGATGCGTTCCGCGAAGTTTCCATTATTCTACCAGCCACGCCCCCCGTGCCCATTACCGGAAACCCTGTTTTTATTCCGTCAGCAGTCCCTTTATTGATCAATACCGTTTTGAATACGGAGGACCTGTTTCTTCCCACAACTCTGGCGGCAACTGTTGGAAACTTGAAGTCATTCTTCATGTTCATGAGCTTCCTGAGTCTTGCATAGTCAAGGGATATTTCGCGATAATCACTTAGATCTCTCGCCAGAGACGCAATTTCTGCCTTCAATTCCCTGTTTTTTCTTTCCAGTCCAACCAGCAGGACATATCTTTCCCATGCCCCGACGACGGAACTGAAGACCAAATCAACTGCACGCTCCAGAGGAACCACCGCCTCGAGCGCAACTCTTCTGAAAAAACTTATTTCCTCAGGTGATTTAAAATTCAG
>CAZRUU010000031.1:7781-10916 GCA_964603235.1 uncultured Syntrophaceae bacterium
GTTCACGGTTGAAAAAACAGAGATTTAAAATCAATGTCCAAAATGCTTCAATCGTTGCATAGTTCATTGAAAAAACTGTGAGCTGTGAACCTACAACCGTGGACGGTTACACAAGAACTTTACAACTAAAGGACTGATTTCTTCCCTGTTTTTGTAATTCTCAGACTTTCGTGATCAGACTTTTGGTTTTGGTTCTTTGTCTCTGAGCCAGCACCAGCAATAAAAGGTAAGGATTTTTGGGGGAAACATTGTAAGCCGGGAGTTGTTGGTGACTATAACTGGATCGTCACCTCTTTCAATATATCCAGTTCATCCAAGGCCTTACCGGCACCTCTGGCCACTGCTGAGAGAGGATCATCCGCTATTGTTATGGGCAGCCCTGTTTTTTCCCTGAGGAGTACATCCAGATTTCTCAAGAGCGCACCGCCACCTGCCAGCACTATGCCTCTGTCGACGATATCACCTGCCAGCTCCGGTGGAGCATTCTCCAGGGCGTCTCTTATCGCATCAATTATGACACCCACCGGCTCTGACATTGCCTCCATCACCTCTTCGGAATTTATCTCAACAATCTTGGGAATACCCGATATAATGTCCCGCCCCTTGACATCCACTGTTCTTATCTCGTCCTCCGGATACGCGCATCCAATAGTGATTTTTATCATTTCGCCTGTTCTCTCACCTATGAGAAGGCTGTATTTTCTCTTCATATACTGTACAATCGCACTATCTATCGTGTCCCCTGCAACCCTGACAGAATTCGCATAGACAATGCCGGCCAGTGAAATCACTGCAACCTCTGTAGTGCCCCCCCCTATATCCACCACCATGGAACTCACGGGCTCTGTTATCGGAAGACCGGCCCCTATCGCGGCAGCCATAGGCTCCTCAATAAGATAGACCTCTCTTGCCCCGGCCGACTCGGCGGTCTCCTTGACCGCTCTCCTCTCAACTGGGGTAATCCCTGAAGGAATAGATATTATCATTCTTGGGCGCACAAAGGTCCTTCTGTTATGAACCCGGAGTATAAAGTGACGCAGCATGGCTTCCGTAGTCTCAAAATCAGCTATCACGCCGTCTTTCATGGGCCTTATGGCCACAATGTTTCCGGGTGTCTTGCCAAGCATCCTCTTCGCGTCCGTTCCCACAGCGAGGATCTTCTTTATTCCTTTCAAGTCCCTATGCACGGCTACGACCGAGGGTTCATCCAAAACAATGCCTTTCCCCTTAACATAAACCAGGGTGTTTGCCGTCCCCAGATCAATAGCCAGATCATTCGATACTAAACCAAGAATATAATCAAATAGCAAGCTTCTAACCTCCCCATGTCCATCATAATCGGCCTCCCCCTATACAGTATTTTAATAACCTAATCAATTAAAAATAACCGACAGTACTTTAATTGTAAAGTTCTTGCGTAACCGTTCACGGTTCATGGTTAGGCAACAACCAACAGTCCAGATCCTCCTGTTATTCTCCAGAAAATCATTGCATTTTGGGAATTACTATACTACTAATGCCACTCATTAAAATTGATGTGCTCATAAAAAGTGAGAGGTGAAAAGTTAAGATGCTTCAGTTAATGCGAAAACATGCCAGAAACTGGCTCATGAAAGTTATACTTGGTATCATTATTCTCGTCTTTGTCTTCTACTTCGGGTCCATGCGGGGAAGAAAGATAACTGAAACCATCGCGGATATCGACGGATCGCTGATAGCCTACGCAGAATTCCAGAGGGAGTATCAAAACCTGTTGGACTTCTACCGCCAACAATATGACAACAACCTCACCGATGATCTGCTGAAAAAATTGAACCTGAAACAACAGGCACTCGACAGACTTATAAATCAGGTGGTAATCCTTTCAAAAGCCGATGAGTTGAAACTGGATGTAAGTGACGATGAACTGAAGGCATCTATCCTCTCTTATCCGGCCTTCCAGAGAAACGGCGTTTTTGACAATAACCTGTACCAGCGAGCTCTTCGGTATCAGAAGCTAACACCCGAGGATTTTGAGGCCATTCAGGGACGGATGTTAAAAATAGAAAAGCTGGAGAGGCTTATCAAGGAATCGGCAAAGGTATCCGATAAAGAAGTCCGTGACATCTACAATGCCCAGAACAGAAAGATCAATGTGAGTTTCATAGAGATATCAACAGATAACATCAAGGTTAAAGCAGTGCCCTCCGAAGAAAATCTTGAAAAATACCTCGAAGAACATGGCGAAGAGTTCCGGATGCCTCAGAGGGCAAAGATAAAATATATTACATTCAAGGGAAAGTCTTTTGCCGGGGTTGGGAATATATCGGACGAAGAGATAGAAGAATATTATGACTATCACGAAAACGAGTTCGAAAAAAATGGAAAAATAAAGCCCATGCCGGAGGTAAGAGAGAGAATTGTCTCCAAATTGAGATCAATAAAGGGCATGGACGCAGCATTCAAAGCGGCGACAAAGGCACATGATACAATCTACCAGGAGGAAAACTTCGAAGAGTACGCCGGAAAACATGGGCTCGAGGTAAAAACCTCGGAATTCTTCCGGGATATCCCCCTCACCGGTCAATTAGCCGGTCTTCATGACCTGAGCGAATATGTATTCGGTCTGGAAGGGGGCGACCTTGGGCATGTCTTCTCCAACAGCAGCAGGCACTATGTATTCGAACTTGTATCACTGAAACCTTCCTATATACCTCGGCTCGGAGAAATCGAGGAAAAAGTCAAAAAAAGCTATGTAAAAAGTGAATCCATAAAATTATGCAGAGAGAAAGCCGAAAACATGCTTGACCGTCTAAAAACCGAAACAGATATGGCAAAACTCTCCCGGGCCGAAGGCCTGAAATTGTCGGAAACCGGATTATTTCTGCCGGGACCCGACATACCGAAGATCGGATACTCCCCGGATCTAAAAGAAGCCCTTTTCAAGATATCCGCAAAGAAACCTTTGCCGGATAAAGTATTTTTCGTCAACGGAAATTATATTGTAGTAAAATTTAAAGAAGCTGGTAAGTTAGACGAAAAAGAATGGGAGGCAAAGAAAGATCTCCTAAAAAATTATCTCTTGGAGCTGAAGGAAGAACAATACTTTTTGTCATGGCTGGAGGGCACCAAGAAAAACATGGCCGACAGGAAACG
>CAZRUU010000032.1:0-10902 GCA_964603235.1 uncultured Syntrophaceae bacterium
TACCTTTGACGAGGATGAGGTCTATAATCAGAAGGATGCCACCGGGTTTATCAGGCTCAACGCGCTCAGGCTGAAGATGCAGGCGTTGCTGAAAAAATAGGATTCGAGGGGTCGAGTAGGTTGGGTTGAGGTACGAAACCCAACAAAAGCCTGAATTGAAGAGGAACCAGAAACAACAAATGGTTGGCCTATGACAAGACAGAAGAAACCGTGGGGAGGACGATTCTCCGAACCGACGGATCAAAGAGTAGAGGAATTTACATCCTCTCTTCATTTCGATAAAAGACTGTATCCTTATGATATTGAGGGGAGCATTGCGCATTGCCGTATGCTTGCCGCGCAGGGGATTATATCTCCTTCGGATGCCGAAAAGATAATATCCGGCCTTCAGGATATTCTGAAGAGCATGGAAGATGGTGAATTTTCTTACTATTCCGACCTCGAAGATATACACATGGCCATAGAAAAATCACTGATAGATCGCATCGGAGAGGTGGGGGGCAAACTTCACACCGCGAGAAGCAGAAACGATCAGATATCTCTTGACATGAGACTTTATCTCCGGGATGAGGTGAAAAACATCCTTGACCTTCTGGCGGGACTTCAGGCATCTCTTGTTAATGTGGCGAAGAGAGAAATTGATACCATACTGCCCGGTTACACGCATCTGCAGAAGGCGCAGCCGGTGCTTCTGGCCCACTACCTTCTTGCCTATTGGGAAATGCTCGACAGGGATGTGAACCGCCTGAAGGAGTGCAGGGAGAGGGTAAATGTCATGCCTCTGGGGTCGGCAGCCCTGGCAGGCACAGGATTCCCGATAAACCGGGAATATGTAGCCGAATTACTTGGATTTCCTGAGATTTCAAGAAACAGCATGGACGCTGTTTCAGACAGAGATTTTGTCGCGGAATTTATTTTTGATGCAAGTCTTCTGATGATGCATATGAGCCGTTTCTGTGAGGATCTTGTCATCTGGTCCGGCGGAGAGTTCGGGTTTGTCGATATATCCGATGCGTTTACCACCGGCAGCAGTATCATGCCGCAGAAGAAGAATCCGGATGTTGCTGAATTAATAAGGGGAAAGACAGGACGTGTCTATGGAGATCTGATGGCGATACTGACCCTCATGAAGGGCCTTCCCATGACGTATAACAGGGATCTTCAGGAAGACAAAGAGCCTCTGTTTGACGCAATTGACACGGTAAAGACCTGTCTTGCCGTTCTTTCTGATATGACTGGAAATCTGAAATTCAACAGGTACAGGATGCTGGAGAGCGCCGCGGGGGGCTTTTCCACGGCGACTGACGTGGCTGATTATCTGGTAATGAAAGGGATTCCATTCAGAGAGGCACACGGCATAGTAGGGCGCCTTGTCGGATACTGCATTGAAAAACAGAAGGATATGCAATCGCTTAATATAGAGGAGATCCGCTTGTTCTGGAAGGGTGCCGATGATGATATCTATACGTGCATGAGTGTGGACAGTTCAATAAGCGCAAGAAGCATTGTCGGAGGAACGGCCAGAGAATCGGTATTAAGGAGAATAAAAGAAATAGAGTTCAACAAACCGGCATAGGGGTGTGCGTATGATGAAAAAGAATACCTTATGGGCAAGTTTGATAATGACGGCATTTTTTCTGTCGATATTCTGCTCCGGTTGCGGGAAAAAGGCTGATCCGCGTTACCTCCACGTCAACTATCCCGCAGAGGTTTCAGACCTGAAGGTATCTATCGACACACAAGATAGAACCGTTCTGGAATGGAGTGTTCCCAAAGAGCGCGGATATGCAGGGAAGGTCAGGATCTTGAAGAGTGCGTTGAAAAAGGATGGTAGTAATTGTCCGGATTGCCCGCGCATATACGTTATTGTAGGACACCTTCCGCTTCGTGATTTAAGGCTGGATGAAAAGGGGCGGTTTGTGTATCTGGATCGAAACATCAGAAAGGGGTTTTTCTATTCTTACAGGGTTGTGATATGCGATTCTCATGGTATGTGCGGGGAGGAATCCAATACCGCCCAGATAGCGATACCCTGAACCTGAAGATCAGAGCTTAAAACCCAGGACCTATATATTATGAATTATTTTCATTATGTAGACAATAAACTCTGGTGCGAGGATATTTCGGTTGCTGAAGTGGCTGAGGCTGTAGGGACCCCCTTTTATCTTTACAGTCACAGGACGCTCAAGAGGCATTTTAAGGTTTTTGACTCGGCATTTGACGATATCCCACATATTATATGTTTTTCCACGAAGGCCAATTCCAATGCGGCTATCCTGAAAATATTCATAAATGAGGGAAGCGGCATGGACATTGTCTCCGGAGGAGAACTCTACAGAGTTCTCAAAGCGGGTGCTGATCCCCGAAAGATAGTCTATTCCGGAGTCGGAAAAAGAGACGAAGAGATAAGATATGCGCTGGAGAGCGACATACTTATGTTTAATATCGAGTCTTCCCGGGAGCTTGAGGTAATAAATGCATGCGCCGGAAAGATGAACAGGATGGCAAGAATATCGTTGCGTGTTAATCCCGATGTGGACCCCATGACACATCCCCATATATCCACCGGCATGAAGGAGAATAAGTTCGGAATAGACATTGAAAAATCTCTGGACGAGTACCGGCATGCCAGGGAACTGGATCATGTAAAGATCATAGGAGTAGATTGCCATATAGGATCACAGATTACAGAGATTTCTCCCTTTATCGACGCGCTGGATCGCTTGAAAGAGCTGATATCCTCTCTCAGAAATGAAGGGATAAGTATCAAGTATATGGATCTGGGTGGAGGTCTGGGGATTACCTATGATGATGAAACCCCGCCTCATCCACAGGATTACGCGAAGACCATTATGGACAGGGTAAAAGGCATTGATTGTACGTTAATATTTGAACCGGGAAGAGTAATCGTGGGGAATGCGGGTATCCTGGTTTCCGAGGTGCTTTACACGAAGACCAATGCGGACAAGAGGTTTGTCATTGTCGACGCGGGGATGAACGATCTGGCAAGGCCCAGCCTGTATGGTTCGTACCACAAGATACAACCTGTTGAGTTGAAAGAGAGGGAGGGTGTACTGTCTGATGTGGTTGGTCCAATTTGTGAATCGAGCGACTACCTTGCCAGGAGCAGGGTTATTCCCGAACTGGAAAGAGGAGAACTCATAGCTGTCATGAGTGCCGGAGCTTATGGCTATTCCATGTCTTCAAATTACAACTCAAGGCCTAAAAGTCCGGAGGTGCTCGTGAGAGACGGGGAGTTTTATGTGGTAAGGCCAAGAGAAACCAGGGAGGATCTTACAAGAGGCGAAAATATTCCGGATTTTCTAAAATAGGAGAAAATTTTCGGAACTTGCAGCAAAATGGTTATATAAAATCTTAGTAGGAGGAAATATTATGTTTAGAGGAGCGATAGTCGCGATTGTAACACCGTTCAAGGATGGAAAGGTTGATGAGAACGCGTTGAGGGAACTTATCGAATTCCAGATAGAATCGGGGACGGATGGCATTGTTCCCTGCGGTACTACCGGAGAGATCGCGACACTGTCCCATGAAGAGCACGACAGGGTTATTGAGATCACCGTAGATGCTGTCAGGAAGAGGGTTCCCGTGATTGCCGGGACCGGTTCCAACAACACAGCCGAGGCTATAAGACTTACCAGACACGCGTACGAAGCGGGGGTGGATGGTACATTACTGGTTACCCCATACTATAACAAACCTACACAGGAGGGGCTTTTCCAACATTATAAAGCCGTTGCCGAAGCCGTCTCTGTTCCGATTGTGCTCTATAATGTGCCCGACAGAACAGGAATTAATCTACTGCCGGAAACCGATGCCAGACTTTCAAAGATCAGCAACATCGCAGGAATAAAAGAGGCATCGGGAGATCTAAAGCAGATAAGTAAGATTCTGGAACTTTGCACCGACGACTTTGTTGTTCTGTCAGGCGACGATTTTACGGTACTGCCTATCCTAGCGGTAGGAGGCAGTGGAGTTATCTCTGTTGTATCCAATATCATTCCTGAAGATATGGCGGCCATGGTAGATGCCTTTGATGAGGGCAGCCTGGATAAGGCCAAGGAATTTCACTACAGGATGCGGCCGATTATGGATGCCTGCTTTCTGGAAGCCAATCCTATTCCCGTAAAGGCCGCACTGGCAATAATGGGGAAGATAGAATACGAATTAAGGCTTCCGCTTTGCAGGATGTCTGATGTAGCATATGGAAAATTAAAGAAGACTATGACCGATTATGGTCTCATCTGGTAATGGTGGATACAATGGTAAAAGTAATAGTTACCGGTGCCGCGGGCAGGATGGGGGGGCGTATAATAACCCTTATCCAGGGAACCGATGGAGTCGAGCTTGTCGGGGCGGTGGAACATCGGGGTCATGAGCTGGCAGGAAGCGATGTCGGCACGTATCTTGGATTAGGTAAAACGGGTGTAGTTCTGGAAGATGATTTGAACAACTGTATCAGGAGTGGTGATGTTGTTATAGATTTCAGCATTCACACCGCTTCTGTAGCGAATTTCAGGATAGCCGCGGAGAATAATAAGGCTATTGTAATAGGCTCCACAGGACTGACACCAGGTGAGATGGAACAGGTAGCAGAAATCTCGAAAGGGGCAAGATGCGTTCTGGCTCCCAATATGAGTGTAGGTGTAAATGTAATGTTCAGGGTGTTGAAGGATGTGGCCGGTATCCTGGGTGACGGGTATGATGTTGAAATAATTGAAGCGCATCATAACCAGAAGAAGGATGCACCCAGCGGAACAGCTGTGAAAATGGCCGGGATCATAGCAGACGCACTTGGCAGAGATATCGAGAAAGTCGGCGTTTATGGACGCAGGGGTATGATAGGAGCGAGACAGAGGAGCGAAATAGGTGTACAGACTGTGAGAGCGGGTGACATTGTCGGAGAACATACGGTAATCTTTGGCGGTATGGGTGAAAGGCTGGAGTTTATTCACAGGGCACACAGCCGCGATAATTTTGCCGGAGGGGCGATCAGGGCGGCTGTTTGGATTATGGACAGGGAGAGCGGGCTTTATGATATGCAGGATGTCTTGGGCCTGAAGGATTGAGATAAGGAGGACGAAGCTATTCTCGGACAGCCTCCAGGGATATTACCATGGATGATGGCGTTATCTGTTTTCTGGGTATAGGTTCCAATATTGGAGATGCCGCTGCGAATTGCGCCACTGCTGTAAAACGCATATCTGATATAGATGGCATCAGGGCTTTTAGATGCTCGTCACTGTATAAAACTCAGCCAGTCGGAGTCGAGGAACAGGGCTGGTTTGTAAATGGAGTCATTGAGATAAGAGCCAGACTCGGACCTCGTGCCCTCATGAATGCTGTACAGAGTGTGGAAGATGAAATGGGCAGGCTCAGGGGCGAGAAATGGGGGCCAAGGATAATAGATATTGATATTCTTCTATATGGACAGGTTGTCATGGAGGAGGAAGGACTCGTCATACCGCATTCTGAGCTTCACAAGAGACGTTTTGTGCTTGTTCCGCTGAATGAAATAGCGCCCTGTGTCATACATCCCGCATTCGGGATTTCTGTAAAGGGGCTGCTGGACAGGCTTCAGGATGAAAATAAAGTTGAATGGCTGAGTGGTGAGTAGGGCCGCCAGTTTGTTTGAAAATGATTCGTTTAGTAATTGCAGGCATTATCGTATATGTGATATATCGTTTCTCGAGGTTTTTATTTACCCCGTCAGAGAAGATATTAAAAAGTCATTCCGGAGAGACATCTAGGATAAAGGGTGAAGAACTTATCAAAGATCCATATTGCGGTACATATGTTCCGGTAAGCAGCGCCCACAAAGCCACCTTGAATGGCAGGACGCTGTACTTTTGCAGCAGGGAATGTCTTGAAAAATACATGAAAGAAAACAGTTAAGGAGATTATATGAAGTTTTTTATAGATACCGGTAATGTTGATGAAATCAAAGAGGGCCTGGAACTGGGTATGGTTGATGGTGTAACCACAAACCCCTCACTTGTTGCAAAGGAAAAGAAAGATTTTGACACGGTAGTCAAAGAAATATTGGAGATAGTCAAGGGGCCTGTAAGTCTTGAGGTGATAAGCGAAGACGCCGATGGTATGGTTACCGAGGGGAAAAAGCTATCAAAGCTGGCGGAAAATGTTGTGGTGAAAGTTCCAATGACGACCGAGGGATTGAAGGCAACGCGGATGCTGTCGGATCTGGGAATCAGTGTAAACCAAACACTGATTTTTTCACCTGTGCAGGCACTTCTGGCCGCCAAGGCGGGCGCTGACTATGTCAGTCCCTTCATAGGGAGGCTTGACGATATTTCCCACAATGGAATGGATCTTGTGGAACAGATATTGACCATTTTCGACAACTACGGATTCGACTGCGAAATTATTGTTGCAAGCGTCAGGCATCCCCTTCATGTTCTTGATGCAGCGCTTCTCGGGGCCGATATAGCTACAATTCCATTTAAGGTTATAAAGCAGCTTGCCGGACATCCGCTTACAGATTTGGGTGTTGAGAGATTCCTGGATGACTGGCGCAAAGTTCCAAAGGGATAACATGATAAACTTTTTGAAAGAATCCTTTGATAAGATGACAATATCAGAGGACAGGAGCGAGATATTCAATCTCCCGAACTGTATCACGCTTCTCAGACTCGCGGTGATCCCGGTATTGTTTCTGCTTCTTCTTTCTCCCGGCAGAATTCTGAGTATGGTTATTGCCGTCCTGTTTATTGTAGCCTCAATCACGGATCTGATAGATGGATATGTAGCGAGAAAGTACAATATCGTAACCACAATGGGAAAGTTTCTGGACCCCGTGGCGGATAAGCTTATAGTGAGTACCGCCATGATCATGATGATTCCCATAGGAAGGATTCCGGCGTGGATAGTTGCTGTTATTATCATGAGAGATTTATTTGTGGATGGCATGCGAAGTATTGCTTCGGCGGAGGGTCTTGTAATCGACGCAAGCAGGCTGGGAAAGCAGAAGACCCTGTGCCAGATTGTCGCGGTGTCGGCGCTGTTGATACACTATGACACTGTCTTGGGTCTTAATGCGCATGCAGTTGGTATGTTTATTCTCTACCTTGCCCTTGCACTGACGCTGTGGTCAGGCGTAGATTATTTCATGAAGTTTTATGAGGCAAAGATCAAGAAGTAGCGGGTTGGGATCGGGATTTTTTATAAGTGACTACTTCCGTAGTCAGGCTAAAGCAGTTTAGACCCAAGACTGAAGTGGTCTGAAGAGCGCGATTACCGCACTTTGGCGGAGGAATAGTAAATCCTCGTATCAAACATGACTTTAAAATGCGCCATATCCCAACTTTTTCCTAATAGTCTTTAGCCCACAGCTTAAGCCATCTGGGTAGTTACCAAGAGACATTCCTCTGCCGCCATTCATGATACCTTTAGCGCAGCTGATTTTTTCTTGCGACCCTTGCACTGTTTAACTCTCCTCTCCTATCAGCCATCTATGGATTGATAACGTTAAGGTCACAGATCTGTTTTGGAAGCTTCAAGAAGTGTGGACAAACAAAATGTGTGTCAGGCGTTAATGCATGGAGGTAGACATGGAAATAAAAATCAATGATACTGTAATTGCTCTTGTTCAGGGAGACATAACGAAGGAAGAAACAGAAGCCATAGTGAATGCAGCGAATTCGGGATTGAAGGGTGGCGGAGGCGTGGATGGTGCCATACACAGGGCGGGAGGTCCCTCCGTCATGGAGGAGTGCAGAGAGATAGGCCACTGTTCGACGGGACAGGCGGTGGTTACCGGAGGGGGAAACCTCAAAGCCAAGTATGTTATACATACAGTAGGTCCTGTTTACAGTGGGGGAAATCGGGGAGAGGCAGATCTTCTGAAAAGTGCCTATCTGGAGAGTCTTAAGAAAGTTACTAAAAACAGACTCAGGAGTGTATCTTTTCCCGCTATAAGCGCGGGGATATATGGTTATCCCCTGAGGGAAGTAGCGCGTATTGCCCTTGAGACCACAATTAATTATGTGAAGAACCAAGAGGATATAGAACTGGTCAGATTTGTCCTGTTCAGTCGGGATATATATAATGTATTCTCAGACGAGATGGGAAAATTAGTTTAATTCATGGTTATAATATTATGAATCTTTCTTTTGAACAGGGCCCTATAAGGCCTCCAAGCGAGGCAAAAAGCCTTCTGATCAGGGTTACGAAAAATTGTCCTTGGAATAAGTGTACCTTTTGCCATACCTATAACGGAACAAAGTTTAACTTGAGATCTGTAGAGGAGGTCAAGGCTGATATACTGGAAGCCGTAAATATAGAGGATCAGATACAGGAGATATCCTGGAAACTGGGACAGGGGGGAGTGGTTACGCGTTTTGTAATAGATCGCATTTACGCGAGTGATGCATTCTACAGCGACAGTTTCAGGCAGGTAGCCGCATGGCTCTATTTCGGCGGTGAATCTGTTTTTCTCCAGGACGCCGATTCTATAATAATGAAGACTGATGATCTGGTTGAAATAATAACTTTCATCAGAGAAAAGTTTCCCTCTGCCAAAAGAATTACTTCGTACTGCCGGTCGCATACCGCCCGCCGGAAATCAATTGAGGAATTATGTATGCTGCGCGACGCCGGCCTGACAAGAATCCATATCGGGCTGGAAAGCGGATGCGACCCTGTCCTGAAGTTTATCAAAAAGGGTGCCACTGCTGCGGATCATATAGAGGGCGGACAAAAGGTGGTGGAATCGGGCATATCTCTCTCAGAGTATATCATTCCTGGTCTTGGAGGTGATAGATGGTCACATGAAAATGCCCTGGAGACCGCAAGAGTTATCAATGAGATAAACCCCGATTACGTAAGGATGAGATCATTGCAGGTAAGAAGAGACACAGATCTTTACAAGATGATGAAGAACGGGGAATTCAAACCGCTTGGTGATGAGGATGTAGTAAGAGAGATAAGACTATTTATCGAAAATCTCGATGGCATCAAAAGTCGAATAGTCAGCGACCATATACTCAATCTCCTGGAAGAACTGGAAGGCAAGCTTCCCGGGGATAAAGAGAGACTCCTTGGCATCATTGACAGGTTTTTCGCTATGCACGAAGACGACAGACTTATATATCGTCTGGGCAGGAGAAAAGGTATATATACGAAACTTGATAACCTTTCGGACAGAAGGACTTATAATGCGCTCAAGGCTGTACTGGAAGAATACAGATGCGAAGGTTCCGGAAATCTGGACAGAGATTTGTATAAAATAATGCACAGTTACATCTGATTCATTCGCAAAAAGCTGCGCTATACCACTTTGGCGGTTGGCTATTTTCTTGACATGTTAAGATGATGAATGTAGCATATGCGTTTTTTTGACATCTTTATCTGGAAGGGCAATGTAAATGACGGCAGGTAAAAAGATAAATAAAATTCTGGTTGCAAACAGGGGTGAGATAGCCCTGAGACTGATTCGGACGATCAGGGAGCTTGGACTCGGGGCTGTAGCCGTTTATGAGAATCCGGATAAAGAAGCGTTGTTTATCAGATCCGCGGATGACGCTATCATGATAGGAGATGGGCCGAGGAAGGATTACCTTGATATTGACAGAATGATATGGGCGGCACGTAAGAGCGGCGCCGACGCGATACATCCCGGGTATGGATTTCTGGCGGAGAACCCCGATTTTTCCAGTGCCTGTGAAAAGGCTGGCATCAACTTTATCGGTCCCTCTCCCGATGTTATTCATAATCTGGGAAACAAGGTTGTTGCCAGAGGGATTATGGAAAAGGCGAGCATACCTATCGTTCCGGGTACGGGAAACCTTTCCAAGGGAGAAGATGGCATAAGAGAGGCCACTGATTTTGGCTGTAAATACGGGTATCCACTTATGCTGAAGGCATCCTCGGGAGGAGGGGGCAGGGGCATAAGAAAGGTTGAAGATGAAGATAACCTTTTGATCCAGATGCCCCTGTCGAGAGCGGAGGCCCTGCAGGCATTTAACGACGATAATATTTATATAGAGAAATGTATTGAGAATCCGCGTCATGTGGAAATTCAGATACTGGCGGACCAGTATGGGAAAATCATTCACCTTGGTTCACGGGATTGCTCCATTCAGCGGAGACACCAGAAGTTGATAGAAATAGCGCCTGCGGATCTCCCGGTTGATGTCCTTAAATCAATGTATGAAACGGCCATACTGGCGGCCAGAGAATCCGGCTATGTAAACGCTGGGACCGTGGAGTTTCTAGTTGATCCTCTCACCAATGAATTCTGGTTTATGGAGATTAACACGAGACTTCAGGTTGAACATACTGTTACCGAAATGTTGAGTGGTGTGGATATAGTAAGAGAACAGATAATGATAGCGGAGGGTAAACACCTGAAAATTCCCGAAGTACGAGTTCCTTTTCTGGGCAAGGCTATTCAGGTAAGGATTAACGCGGAGGATCCGAGAAACGATTTTATGCCGGAAGGTGGAAAGAAAGTGGAGGTATATCAATCTCCCGGAGGCCCAGGTATAAGATTGGATGGCATGGTGTATCAGGGATACAAAATTCCCACCGAATATGATTCGCTTCTGGTGAAGATGATGGTTCGCGGATATAACTGGGAACAGGCCATTCAACGCCTCAAGAGGGCGTTGAATGATTTCCTGATTGTCGGTCCGAAGACGACGATACCATTCTACCTGGCAATCTGTGATGAGCCCGATTTTCGTAAGGGCGAGTTTGATACATCTTATCTAGACACGCATCCCGAGGTATTTGACTACCCTGAGAATAAGCGGGAAGTTGCCAAACTTGCGCAGTTGATCGCGGAGATCCATGCGAAAAAAACTAACCCTTATGCGTATTAGTAAGTTAGAAATTGTTTCCTGCGTTTTTTGCAGGGAAGAATTT
>CAZRUU010000033.1:0-10828 GCA_964603235.1 uncultured Syntrophaceae bacterium
AAGCGGATTATGCTACTGTCAGCGTCGAGGAGAAGATGGAGGCGTATGTGTCCGGTGATGTTCCCGCCATGATAAAAAAACTGGAAGGGGAGATGAAACAGGCGGCCAAAAATCTCGAATTTGAAAAGGCGGCAAAGATCAGGGACGAGATCAGAGAACTGTCGCGTATTGAGACGGAGATCGGATTGTGGGGATGACAAAGGTGAACCTGCTGAAAGAAAAGATACAAAATGCCCCGGTACGATCGGGTGTTTATCTCATGAAGGACAGGGATGACAGGGTTATCTACGTCGGAAAGGCAAAGAATCTTCACACCCGCGTCCGTTCATATTTCGGGGGAACGGATGCAAGAAGGATGATTCCTTTTCTGGTTTCCAGAATAAAGGATATAGAATTTTTCGTCACCGATACGGAAAAAGAGGCCCTGATCCTTGAAAACAATCTGATAAAAAAATACAGGCCCCGGTACAATATCAACCTGAGAGATGACAAAAATTTTTACAGCATACGGATCGACACACAAGAAGACTTTCCCCGTTTTCAACTGGTGAGGCGTTTGAAAAAAGACGGAGCACGATATTTCGGACCCTATTCATCAAGCGCTTCGATGAAGGAGACGTTTTATTATCTGCATCGCATATTCCCGCTCAGGACATGCAGAGACCAGGAATTCAAAACGAGGAAGAGACCCTGCATGGAGTTTCAGATACAGAGGTGTCTCGCCCCCTGCTGTGGTCTTATCACGGTCACAAAATACCGGGAAGTTGTGGCGGAGGCGATTTTGTTTATGGAGGGACGCGGCGGGAGACTCGTTCGGCAACTCCGGTTGCGGATGGACAGGGCCGCTGAAGTGCTGGACTTTGAGGAAGCGGCGCGGATAAGAGACAAGGTCAGCGCGATTGAGGCAACACTGGAGAAGCAGCGGATAGTGTCCACGGTTTTCAAAGATCAGGATGTCTTCGGCCTGTACAGGGAAGGGGACAGAATTCAAGTATACGCCATATATATACGAAAAGGGGCCATGATCGGACAGAGGAGATTCCCCCTCATGAAGACAAGGATGGGATCGCCCGAGGCCCTGTCGTCTCTCCTGAAACAGTATTACAATGCGGGACCGACAATTCCCGAGGAGATTATCGTTACAGAACGCATGGAAGACACCACGGTCATCGGACAGTGGCTCACGGAGAAGAGGGGCGGAAGGGTCTCGCTTGTCGTTCCCCGAAGAGGGGATAAAAAAGCGCTCCTTGCCATGGCGCTGTCCAATGCCGAGAATGCGTTTCGGGCGGAAGAAAAGCTGGAGGCGGAAAATGAGTGGGTACTTGAAGAGCTTGCAAAAAAACTCCTTCTGAAAAAGGTGCCGCGCCGGATAGAATGTTTTGACATATCCAATATAGGCGGAAAATACGCCGTCGGCTCAATGGTTTCATTCAGCCAGGGAATTCCTGAAAAATCACGCTACAGGCGTTTCAGGATACGGACGAAAGAAGATGCCGACGACTACGGGATGATGCGCGAAGTGCTGGAAAGGCGGTATGGCGAAAAGGCAAACCTCCCCGATCTTATCGTTGTAGACGGCGGAAAGGGGCAGCTTGGCGTCGCCCTTTCCGTGTTTGGCGGGCTGGGATTGAAAGAGGTGGATGTCATCGGTCTTGCGAAGGAATCGCACACGCTCCCGGCGAAAGGATTGTCCCGGGTTTCCAAGGATACAGACAGAGTATATCTGCCTAACAGGAAAAATCCCCTCTATCTTTCGAAACATCCGCAGGCACTCTTTCTCCTTCAGAGAGTGAGAGACGAGGCCCATCGTTTTGCTATCACCTACCACCGCACGGTTAAGAAAAAAGAGGATTTTCGATCCGTTCTGGACGACATTCCCGGAATCGGCACGGCCAGAAAGAACGCGTTGCTCGCGCATTTTTTAGACATGGATACTATAGCGAACGCGTCCCGTGAAAAGCTCGAAGAGGTCCCGGGAATAGGGAAAGATGCCGCGAGCAGGATATTCGAATATTTTCAAGCTCAAAGGAGATCCTGACAATTTCGCGAAGGATCAGAGTCAGAATCAAATTATCCCTATAAACTTAATAGTTACATCAAAAAGGAGATAAATATGGCTGAAAAAAATGATCAAACAAAACAGGTACAGATTAATACCAGCGATGAAATGTCCAGGGGCAGATACAGCAACAATATGCTTGTAACCCACAGTCCGGAAGAATTTGTCATCGACTGGCTTCTTAACTCTCCCGGAGGAACTCACCTTGTTTCAAGAATTATTGTCTCGCCGGGTCACATGAAAAGGATTGTTACCGCACTGGAAGGCAATTTAAAAAAATATGAATCTAGTTTTGGAGAAATAAAATCTGTACAATCCAGCGAACATAAATTTCACTAACAGCAGGGAGGCTGTTGCATAAGACAGCCACACATGTTCTTTTGTCCCTGATTTCTAAGAAGCTGATTTCGTTGTCTTTCTGAGGATTTCTATGAGTTCAGGGCCAAAGGTCTTTGATTTTGCGGCTGACATTATGCCGGCCTCACTCAACGATTCGATGGCATGGCCGTTTTTTCTTGACAGGTCCATAATGTTCCGGTCGGAGAGCACAAGGAAAGCGGCTGTATTGGTTCTTTTTGCTGTCTCAAACCGCCAGCGGTAGAGGGTTTTCAGTCGATGTCTCTGAAAATCCTCTAAATCGTTGTACCCGCCAATCCTTGAAACCCCTTCCGGATGAAAGGTTTTTTCACTCCACTTTACGCCTGCCATTTTCTCAAAGACAACATCCGCCTCTTCTTCCAGTCCATAGCATATCAGGCTTTCTTTAAGACAGGAGTACAGGCCTGTCAGATAACGGGTATCAAGTGCCGCGTAATCGAGTTGTTCATTTGTCAGGGGACGTACATCCCATCTCGACCGTTGGAGCTTCTTCTCCTTTTTCAGTTCCACCCCCAGATACTCCCCGACGATTGACGTAAGAGAAAGAGCTGCGCTCCCCAGAATGGAAGCTGCTCTGTAGGTGTCGAAGATATTTTTGAAGCTGAACCCATAGTCCCGGTTCAGCAGGCGGATATCATTGTCACATGCGTGGATAATCTTGATGGTTGCGACATCTGCGAAGACATCTCCCAGAAAAGAGATATCCATATCCAGAAGCGGATCAAAGATATATGCTTGAGATTCCGTGCGTATCTGTATCAGGCACAGTTTTTCCCGGAAATACCTGAATGAATCATATTCGGTATCTATTCCTATATGCAGCGTGCTGAGTATATCGTTTCGTGCCGCTTCTATCTTTTGCTGGTTATCTATGAGTGTCCAGCTGTTGTCCATAAGAGAGCTCCTGCGATCAATTTCTTTTCTGTGGAGAGGTGTATCCAGATTGCTGCGCACTGATATCATATTTTCACGGCTGGGGGAAGCTTTGCGTGAAAATTAGAGGGGTCGGAAAATCAGAGTGTGTTAGCCGATATAACTTTGATAATTTGCGCTCGCTAAAAAACTTGATTGGAAGGTCTCGTGATTGTATATTGTTAAAAGAGCAATAACACTTTATTACAACTTGAACAAATTGACTTTGACGGGTAGATATTTTCACGCATATAAGTGGGGTTTTATAAGGTGTGGTGACGACAGGGCTGACTAATGTGTTGCATGCCTTGCGGTGAAAGAAATCGAGAGACCATGCGCGAAACCCTCATGCACTGATTAATGAAAGTCTCTCTGTACGGTCATCACGGAGAAATCATATGCTTTCCAAAATGAATATAGGTAATTTATCTCTTAAAAATAATATCTTTCTGGCGCCGATGGCCGGCATTACCGATCTGCCATTTCGGGTACTGTCAAGAAGTTTCGGCAGTCCTCTCTGTTTTACTGAAATGGTAAGCGCAAACGGTCTGGTCAGAAGGACTCATAAGAGTTACGAATATCTAAAATCGTCCCCGGACGACAGCCCCCTCGGTGTGCAGCTATTCGGGTCCGATCCGGAGATACTTAGCGAAGCGGCCGGGATTGTAGCCGATCTGGGAGCTGATATCATAGATATTAATGCCGGATGCCCGGTAAAAAAGGTGTTGAAAACAGGGGCGGGCGCCTCTCTGATGCGGGATCCCGCTAAATTCGCGGCTATTGTAAAGAAAGTAAGGGGAGCCACTCATTTGCCGCTTACAGTGAAGATACGCTCCGGATGGGGGCATGACGAACTAAACGCTATTGAGATTGCAGTAATAGCCGAGGATTGCGGTGCGGATGCTCTGTCGCTGCACCCGCGAACGGTAAGGCAGGGATTTAGCGGAATAGCTGACTGGAATCTGATTGGCTTGGCAAAGAAAACCATACGCATTCCCGTTATAGGAAGTGGCGACATCAGGAAACCCGAAGACGCCCTTAAGATGACAGAAGAAACCGGTTGTGACGGAGTTATGGTGGGAAGGTGTGCCCTTGGAAACCCTTGGATATTCAAGAGAATAATAACTTTAATGTCAAATGGAACCACTCCCGACCAGCCTTCTCCGATAGAAAGGGAAGCGGTAATGCTCTGGCATCTGGAGATGAATATAAGAACGTATGGCAAAAAAATGGGTATAAAAAAGTTTCGCAAGCACCTCCTGTGGTACACTAAAGGGCTAAAGGGGGGCAACAAATTCAGACAAGCTGCCGTCTTGGTAAACGAGATGAACGAATTGCTTGAGATGGTCCACGAATACCTACAGTCTTTGTCAGACTGTGCATCTGATGCCGAAAAATTGTAATCCGGGATCACGATCCAGATCCCGACGTGCCGGGACCGGACTGGGCCATATCCTTGGGAATCCAAACCTCAAAAAATCGAGGGTTCTGACAATTTACCAATTAAATCTTGACAAATACTTTAAATTGTGGTGAAAAGAGCAGCTCACATACATTGAGAGAGGCTTTTACTAATGAAAAAGAATCTAACCCATTTAAGCAACATCAAAAGGAAAAGAACACACGGTTTTCGAGCCCGAATGGCAACGCGGTGGGGCAAACAGATACTGAACAGAAGAAGGGCAAGAGGGAGAAAAAGGCTTGCCGTTTAACCCTGTGTTGATAGCATAGGTCCACAGAGCACCCCACAGCGTTTGGGGTGTACTCCGAATCAAATGGAAAAGCAATCCTTCGAAAAAAAGGAACGGGTACGCAAGCGAAAAAGTTATTTAAACAGCTATCAAAGAGGGACCCGGGTTCACTCAAACAACTTCACAGTTATATTGAGCCCTAATCCATCAGGGGAAAAGAGGTTTGGAGTAACGGTCAGCAAAAAGGTAGGAAACGCAGTAAAGAGAAACAGGATCAAACGCCTTTTAAAAGAGTTTTTCAGGTTAAACAAAGACGGGCTGCCCGATTCGAGAGATATGGTAGTAGTAGCGAAAAAGGATGTGTCTTCGCTGAAATACCAGGATGTGTGTCTGGAATTGGCCGGTCTCTTTAAAAAAAAGTAGTGCCCATGCGGATTCTAAAAAATCTTTTAGTTTTTTTTATAAGGTTTTACCAGATAGTTATATCCCCCTGTTTTCCTCAGAGTTGCCGTTTCTATCCCACATGCTCTGAATATGCCATAACAGCTATTGAGCGATATGGACCTTTCAAAGGAGTCCTTCTCGGTTTTCTGCGCATACTCAGATGCAACCCCTTCAGTCCGGGTGGATACGATCCAGTAAAATAGTCAATCATGGAGGTCTTTAATGGACAAGAGGACATTTCTCGCCATGGCCCTGTCATTAGGGTTGTTGATGGGATATCAGTATTTTTTTCAGCAGCCTCATTCCCCTGCACCGGGTGAGCTCACTCAGAATACCGGTGAGACAGCCGGCAAAACAGAAAATATAGCCCGGGAAATTACCGGCGATCAGAGCATATATGTGCCACCTGTCATTGACCGTCAGAAATCACTGACAAAACAAGATACAGGCAGTCATACTGGAAGGGATATTGTCGTAGAGGGGTCTATGTATACAGCCATCTTCGATTCCAGAGGCGCGAGTTTAAAATCTTTTAAACTGAAGAATTACCGTAAGGATATGAGCGAAGCTTCGCCTCTGGTAGAACTGGTCAACGCGGGAGAGAGCACAGACTATCCCCTTACCATAACCTTTCCGGAATCCAGCATAGATATCCCGGCGGATGTAATATACGAATCAAATCTGGGCTCCGTAGATCTTATTGATGCCGTGGATGCAAAAGATCTGATCTTTTCATGGTCATATCCGGGCGAGGTCAGGGTGGAAAAGATATACACTTTTTACCCGGATAAATACTCTTTTGATCTTGAAATCAAACTTACCAACCTGTCAGATGGCACCATCCGGGAAAAGGTTTTTCTTGACTGGAACCGGTATGTTGACCCTTCGGCAAAAACGAATCGCTACAGCCATGAAGGCCCCATCTCATATGTAAAAAACAAAACCGTCTCTGAAAAGGTAAAGAAGCTGGGGGCAAAAAAGTTCACTGGACCGGATGTGTCATGGGGAGGATTCGAAACAAAATATTTCATAGCGGCCATGATACCGGAACAGCCGTCCCTCACCCACTTCATCGTTTCCAAAGATTCGAAAGATATGGTTGTTACAGCTCTTCAGGGGCCCAAGAATATTATACCTCCCGGTCAATCGGGAGCATTCAGGTATGTTTTATATGTTGGTCCGAAGGAATATGCCAGACTTCAGGCACAGGATGTCGGTCTTGAAAACTCCGTTAGCCTTGGATCGTGGGTAAAGTGGCTTTCTATTCCACTTCTCAAAGCCCTCAGATGGATCAACAAATATGTCCATAACTACGGAATTGCAATTATAATCCTTACCATACTGGTAAAGATTATCTTCTGGCCACTGGGGAATATAAGCTACAAATCCATGAGGGGAATGCAGAAGCTCCAGCCCCAGATGAAGAAGCTCCAAGAACAATACAAAGATGATAAAGCCAGACTCCAGCAGGAAACGATGACTCTTTACAAATCAAACAAAGTAAATCCAATGAGCGGGTGTTTCCCCATGGTACTTCAGCTCCCCGTTTTCTTCGGGCTTTACAGGGCATTGCTTTATTCAATAGAACTGCGTCACGCACCATTCATTTTCTGGATACAGGATCTTTCGGCCAAAGATCCATATTATATAACGCCGATTATTATGGGCGCAACAATGTTCCTGCAACAGAGGATGAGCCCCCAACCTGGAGGAAATGAAATCCAGGCAAAGATGATGATGTGGATGCCCGTTATATTCACGTTTCTATTTCTTAATTTCCCGTCGGGGCTGGTAATCTACTGGCTATTCAACAATGTGTTGAGTATCGGACAGCAGTATTACATAAACAAGACAAACCCTTGATATATGAGGCAACCGAAAACATGAAAGACGTAATAGAGATAGAAGGAAAAACAATAGATGAAGCCATACAAAGGGCCTGTATGGAATTTAACGTTCCAAGAGAGAAATTGAACATAGAGATACTCTCCGAAGGATCCCCAGGTTTTTTCGGTTTTTTGGGAGGAAGCAAGGCCTTTATCAAAGCCAGTCTCCTTTCGATTGATATCGGTATGGACAGTTCGTTAGAAGAGAGAACAGAAGGAAATACCGAATCCGATAATATCAGCCTGGACAATTCATTGGGGGAAAGATCAAAGGAGAACCCTGATTTCACTGAAGATATTTCGCTCGAAGCAAAGGTATTTATCGAAGGGCTGCTCTCGCATATAGGCCTTGGTTTTCCCGTAAACGCAGAAGCAAACGGGGACTATATTGTGCTGAATATTAAGGGTGACGGAGGCGGTTTACTTATAGGAAGAGGTGGGCAAACCCTGGATGCCATACAGTATCTCACAAACAAAGTGCTTAATAAAAACGGAAGAGCCCGAAGAAAAGTCATATTAGACACGGAAAATTACAGGGGAAAAAAGAAAGAAAATCTTATATCACTAGCTGAAAAATTGGGAGGAAAAGTCAAACGGACGGGGAAACCCGTTACTGTAAATCCGATGAATGCGCATGACCGGAGAACAATACACATCGCATTACAAGACGACGGAGATCTGATTACTAGAAGCCGCGGAGAAGGAGCCTTTAGAAAAATTGTCATCCTGCCAAACAAAGGCGGCAAAACAAAGTCCAGTCCCTGAAATACGGGAAGTAGTTATTACGCAATGTTGACAAAAGACGACACAATAGCGGCCATAGCCACGCCACACGGTGTAGGAGGAATCGGTATTGTGAGGGTAAGTGGTCCGGATACGGAAGAAATCTGCCAGACTCTGTTCAGACCGACGGCAGAAACCGGTTCCCTGAGAAACCGCTACCTGTATCATGGCGACATTATATCACCAGAAACGGGCAGCAGCATTGATGAGGTGCTTCTTGCCCTGATGAGAAAGCCTCACTCCTACACAGGAGAGGATACCCTGGAGATAAATTGTCATGGCGGATATCTTATCCTGCAGGCAGTTTTGGATGCAGTAATAAAAGCCGGGGCTCGTCCCGCGGAGCCGGGTGAGTTTACCAGAAGGGCCTACCTCAACAACCGTCTGGATCTGTCCCAGGCAGAAGCAATTGCAGACCTGATCACCGCAAAAACAGACAGGGGCCGTGTTCTTGCCCTCTCCAGCCTCAAAGGCAAATTGTCAAAAAGACTGCAATCCATACGTTCCAGTTTAATTGAAATACTCACGTCCCTTGAATCCTCGATAGATTTCACCGAAGAAGATATCTCACCCGGACCCCATCGCAACCTGTCCAAAGATGTGGAGGATGTGATCACCCGTATAAACGACATCCTCTCAACCTACAAAGAGGGAAAGCTTTTCAGGGATGGTCTTAATGTAGTAATCACAGGAAAGCCGAATGTGGGGAAATCGAGTCTTCTGAACAGGCTTCTCGGAGAGAGACGCGCCATTGTTAACTCTGTCCCGGGAACTACGAGGGACTTCATTGAGGAAACAATCAATATCAGGGGGATCCCCGTAAAGCTCACCGATACGGCAGGGGTCAGAAAATCCGCAGAGGCCATAGAAAAAGAGGGGATAGAGTTTGTCTGGGAAAAGGTCCTTGCCGCGGACATGGTTATTGTTCTCATCGACGGCAACACCCGCCCTACAGATGAAGATTTCGAGGTTATAAACAGAAACAGAAAGAAAATAATAATGCTGGCCGTCAACAAGTCGGATCTTCCACGCAAGATAACGGATGCGGAACTAACCGATATAATACCCGGTGTGGAGCCACTATGGATATCCGCAAAATATGGTGGCGGCATTCCCGAACTAAAGGAAAAGATCTACTCGATGGCATCAGATGACGGGGAATATATGGAATCGGACATTGTCTTGACCAATCTTCGCCACAAAATCTCCCTTGAAAAGACTGCAAAATCTCTTGCAGCGGCAAAAGACAACATCTCCCGCGAAAGGTCCCCAGAACTGGCTGCTTTTGATATCAGAGATGCTCTTGATCACTTGGGTGATATCGCCGGAGAGACGACAAACGAAGATGTCCTGAACAGGATATTCTCGGCCTTCTGTGTAGGGAAATAGAACCTTTTAGTTCCCTCTCAGCTTCCCTTTTCCGGTCAATCAAAAATATGGTGAATATGTTAAAAAAGGATACTGTGGAGAAAATCATGGAATCAGAGGAATTGCGATGATCATTATTTTTACCGATCTGGACGGCACTCTTCTTGATACCGAAAGTTATTCGTATGAACCGGCCAGAGAGGCCCTGAAAGAAATATCTACACTCCAGATCCCCCTTGTAATGATAAGTAGCAAGACAAAGAAGGAAATAGAGTCTTTGCGCAGGGATATGGGCAACTGTCACCCCTTTGTTTCGGAAAATGGGGGCGGGATCTTTGTCCCAAAAGGATATTTCCCCTTTCCCGTTCCTTGTGCCGGGAAAATAAACAACTACCTGGTCGTCGAATCCGGAATCCCTTATGCGCATTTGACAGAGTTTCTTGACAGGATCATCCGGGAAGATGCTCTGCCGATAAGGGGGTTTCATTCTCTGTCGGTAGAGAATATCTCGCGCCTTACGGGACTTTCAATAGAGGCTTCCTCCATGGCAAAGGATAGAGAATACGACGAGCCTTTTCTGTTTGACGGAGATGAAACTCAATGGAATAGGTTGGAAAATTTGGTTGAATCAAAGGGTCTTACGCTTACCCGTAGCGGAAGATTTAACCATTTAAGCGGTCCGAATGACAAGGGCACAGCCGCAGGTACACTTATAGATTGCTACCGGCATCAGTATCCCGATGCCCTGATTGTTGGGCTGGGAGATGCCCTCAATGATCTGCCGTTTCTGCGGATAGTTGATTATCCTGTTCTGATTCAGATGCCTGATGGTACTTATGGGCCAGGGATCGACATCCCAGAAATTTATCATGCACCCCACCCCGGACCGGCAGGCTGGAACAGGGCCATTCTTACAATGCTCCACAGGGACAGACCCCGATGATCATTTGCCGAGATATATTTCATATATATCTCGTTTTGTCAGATACAATCCCATCAGATACGGTTTCTGGGACAAAAATGCTCTCGATTGATTCTTTATCTCTCTTCCCGCGAAATTAGAGCTGTACCGAAAGGTTTTGTAGTCGAAGGTAATACTGCGCGCAAAATACAGCGCTTTCAGGGCATCAATAATTCCCTGTTTTCTTTCTTCCGAAGCACCATCAAACAGGAAGAGTAATTGGTACACAACCTGTGACCAGACCATTGTGCCGAGATCATAATTGTCCATCGTGAACATATAATTAATCCGGTTATGGGTATAAGGACTCAGGTACTGCTTTATCAGATGCTTATATTTTTCGTAT
>CAZRUU010000034.1:0-6814 GCA_964603235.1 uncultured Syntrophaceae bacterium
GAAAAGTTTACCTTCTTTCCAAACACGGGAGGCTTTCCCGTTTCCGGGAAAACCCTTTGGTATGGTGCCATGGGATCAACCTGAAACCTTTAGACAGCCACACTCGAAGGCTCTACAGCATGCCCATTTTTCTACGCCTGTATAAATGTTTTGTCAATAGAAAAAGCTAATTCAGAACAAACCTGTTTTGCAAACTTTTCCTGTTGCCAGATTCTGCTGAAGTGTTATAGTATCGTTGGGCTATGTTCCAATTAGTTGTAGTTAATTAAGACAAAATGAGTGCGTTATCTACAGTTAACGCTAAAAAGGGTCGAGTGAAAGGTGTATTGGGCAAACTAAATTTGAGAAGGACCTTAATTGTTCAATTGCCAGAGGTAAGAGAGTTTTAGGTTTTCATCCGAATTGGGTACTATCGCCATGAACAAAGATATCACCATCAAACATATAGTAGAACGGCTGAGAACCACCGAAGTCAACTATCACGAAAGGATTAAATCCAGAGAACAAAAAGGAGAGCATAAAAGGCAAACTGAAGCTGGAGTTTTAATCCCTATTTACTTCAAAACAGATCAATCCATGGATAATGGTGAATTTGTATTTCTGCTGAGCAAGAGATCGGCGGCCGTCTCGCAGTCCGGAGATCTGAGCGGGCCTGGAGGAAAATTAGAGCCTTTCCTGGATCGTCTTTTAAGCTTCTTCATCGTCCATGGATTTTCTTCCCTTCTGAGCGGAGATGCCCTGATGTACGCCAGGGAAAGGGGAAAAGTCACGTTTGACGGCATAGCCCTCTTCCTCGCCAACGCCGTGAGAGAATCATGGGAAGAGATAAGACTCAGCCCTTTTAATATTCGGTTTTTAGGGCCCCTCCCCTCTTACCGTCTGCACCTGTTTACAAAAACAATCTTTCCCATGATAGGCCTCGTTGAAAAAAAATGGAAATTCCACTCCAGCCGGGAGGTGGAAAAAATGGTGGAAATACCTCTGGAGGCGTTTTACAATAAAAAAAATTATGGATTCTTCTCCATCCGCTCTCCTGACGGCACAGCAGATGGGACGGAAAATGGGTGGAAATTCCCCTGTCTGATACATGAAGACGATGATGGAGAAGAAGAGATCCTGTGGGGAGCCACATTCAATATTATTATATCTTTCCTTGATATTGCTTTTGACTTTACCCCACCGGAGATACAACCGGAAAGAATTATCACAAAAACGTTGCACCCCAACTATCTTACAGGAAATAAGAGTCTGTCATGAAACAGGTGTTGCAATCAAGGTGACTTAAACTCCTTGACAAGATTCACCAGGACAGGTAACTTTCCCATGCTGAAAACAAAAGAAAGGAGAATCTCGTGGTTACAAAGAGAGCATCTGAAATCCCTCCCTTTATTGTTATGGACATCCTTGAGAAGGCGCAGGAAATGGAAAGAAGCGGGAAGAATATTATTCACATGGAGGTTGGGGAACCGGATTTTGATACGCCTGAATGCGTAAAAGAAGCATGCTACAGGGCCATCAGGGATGGAAAGACACACTACGCAAACAGCCTCGGGCTTATAGAACTACGAGAAGCCATCTGCGAGCAATATTTCACAAAATACGGCGTGAATATCTCACCGGATCAAATTATCGTAACCTCCGGCACTTCTCCTGCCATGTTTCTGCTCTTTTCCGCGCTAATCGAGAAGGGAGATGAGGTGATCATATCCGACCCTCACTATGCGTGCTATCCAAATTATATCAGTTTTCTCGAAGGCGTTCCTACCCGTGTCAATGTCTCTGAAGAGAATGGTTTCCAGTACACGCCTGAGGGAATAAGGGAAAGAATAACCCCCAAAACAAAGGGAATTATGATCAATTCTCCCTCTAACCCAACCGGTAATATCCTCAGCGCCGAAATGATGTCGAAAATAGCATCATACGGCATCCCTGTAATCTCAGACGAGATATACCATGGCCTTGTCTATGAAGGAAACCAGGAACATTCCATCCTCGAATTCACGGATAATGCCTTCGTGCTGAACGGATTTTCCAAGGCATATGCCATGACCGGGTGGAGACTGGGATATCTCATCGCGCCGAAAGAATACATAAGGCCCATGCAGAAAATCCAGCAGAACTTCTTTATCTCCGCGAACTCCTTTGTACAGTGGGGAGGAATAGCGGCTCTCCGGGAGGCTGGAGCTGAAGTAGTTCGTATGAATAATATCTTTAACGAAAGAAGAAAGTTCATTATAAAACGCCTACGGGAGATAGGACTCGGCATCACGGTGGAGCCGACAGGGGCATTTTACATACTGGGAAATATCAAGGCATTCTCCAAAAACTCCTATGAAATGGCCTTGGACATCCTTGAAAAAGCCCACGTCGGCGTCGCACCTGGCATTGACTTCGGGAAGAACTGTGAAGGATATCTCAGATTTTCATACGCGAGCTCCATAGAAAACATCGGGGAGGGCATCGACAGGATAGAGAAATATCTGAAGGATCTTGCATAATGAGACCCCTGAAAGCCATTCTCTTCGATTTTGACGGAACGCTGGCCGAACTGAACATAGATTTTATCCGGATGCGCAGGGCTGTTCTGGATCTTATGGGTGATTATTGCAGCCCGCAGGATGACATGAAAAACCTTTACGTGCTGGAGATGATCGAAGCGGGGAGAAATTTCATCTCCAGGAACAACTCCGGCAGGGAAAACGATTTCTTCAACAGGGCATATGAGCTTATAGGTCATATGGAAACCGAGGGATCAAAAGAGGGGAAATTGTTCTCAGGCACGAAAGATATGCTGCATGAACTGAGAAGCCGACATATAAAAACCGGCGTTGTGACGAGAAACTGTGTGGCCGCGGTAAAACATCTGTTTCCAGATATAGATTCCCATTGTGACACAGTAATCACCAGGGAATTGACCGCAAGGGTAAAGCCACATCCCGACCACCTTCTGGCGGCGCTTGACGCGCTGGACACAGATGCAAAATTCGCGGCAATGTTGGGAGACCACCCCATGGATATCACTGTGGGAAAAGATGTTGGAGCTTACACCGTAGGTGTTCTAACGGGATACTCAGGGTTAGCTTCCCTGCGCGAGGCGGGCGCAGATCTGATTATCGAAAGGGCCGCGGATATAACCAGGTTTCTGTAATTCCGGCCAGCTTTTTCAAAAAATTTATCAGGACACAGGAATATGTATGAAATTACAGTAAGAAAGACTTTTTCCGCCGCACATACCCTGAATATAGGCGGCAAACGTGAAGATCTCCACGGACACAATTTCAGAGTGGAAGCCACGGTCGCATCCGAAGAATTAAATGCAGACGGTCTCGTTCTGGATTTCAGGGTCTTAAAAGAATGGGTGAATGAAATCCTTGTAGATCTGGACCACACGTTTCTCAACAATCTTCCCCCTTTCAGCAACATAAGCCCTACAGCGGAAAATATCGCCAGGTTTATATACAACAAACTGGAAAAGAACACGGTTCCGATGGATCTGAAAGTATCCCGCGTCGCAGTGTGGGAATCTGAAAATTCGAAGGCCGTATATACGAAGAACCACTCAGGTTCATAAAGGTAAACACAGACAAAAATGGTAGATGTACAGAATCTCAAAGATCACAGAAAGATAGACATACAAAAGGTGGGCGTTAAGGGAATAAAATACCCTATCATCGTCCTCGACAAGATAAATGGGACACAGCACGTCAATGCTACTGTAAATATGTACGTTAATCTCCCACACCGCTTTAAGGGAACACACATGAGCCGTTTCGTTGAGATCCTGAATGAGTACAGAGGTCAGATTAATATAAAAACCTTTCGTAAGATCCTGTGCAAGATGAAGGAAAAACTTAACGCTGAATCCGCCCACATAGAAATAAGCTTTCCATACTTCGTGGAGAAGACCGCGCCCGTCTCGAGGGCGAAAAGTCTTCTGGAATACCAGTGTTCTTTCTGGGGAGAAAACAACGGTGAAAAGGACATTTTTCTCATCGGCATTTCCGTACCCGTTACAACCGCGTGTCCCTGTTCAAAAGAAATAAGCGACGCGGGCGCACATAATCAGAGGAGTACGGTAAGGGTAAAATTGAAATTTGAGAAGTTCTTCTGGATAGAAGACATCATCAGGCTGGTGGAAAAATCAGCAAGCAGCGAAATCTTTTCGCTCCTCAAAAGAGCGGATGAAAAATATGTAACTGAAGAAGCATACGGAAATCCGATGTTCGTAGAAGACGTCGTGAGAACCATTGCGGAGAAGCTCAACAAAATCAACAACTTCACATGGTACAGTGTGGAAGCGGAAAATATGGAGAGCATACACAATCACAATGCTTATGCCTGTATAGAAAAAACTTAACCGTTCACAGTTATCGGTTCACAGTTTACAGTTTTTCAAGCTCTATTATATCAACCTTGTAACCTAAAGGCTATCTCCTGTATTTATACCTGTCAGTTCATAAACCTTCAAATCCCCGATTGCGCCGCTGTCACTTATGTCTAGCTCCCGTACTTCCAGATGAGTTTTTGCCGCGCTCAGGGTTTTCTCGCTGATCAGAATGCTGTTGGGATAAGCCCTTGTGAATTCCTGCAGCTTGAATACGATGTTGACCGAATCACCAATAACGGTATAGTCCATCTTCTTGTCAAAACCTATATTCCCCACAACAACTTCTCCTGTATGAACACTTATGCCAACAACCACTGGATCGCCTGTCTCTTTCAGCCAGTAGTCGTTCACTTCAGCGATGGATTCCTTCATCTCGATTGCCGCGGCAACAGCATTATCAGCATCCTGTATGCTCGAAATCGGGGCGCCGAAAATCGCCAGAAAACCATCGCCAAGATATTTATCAACAATACCATGGTGTTTGAACACGATCCCGCCCATAATGGAAAAGAAATGGTTGAGCATAAGCACAGTCTTCTGGGGTCCTATCTTCTGGGCAAGAAGTGAAAATCCTCTTATGTCGATATTGATAAGCGTGAGCATCCTGAATTCTTCAACCCCAAGTTGTTCTGTCTCGGCGCCGTAGACAATCTTGTCCACTATCTCCTTGGGAACAAATTTCTGAAAAATGCGGCGTATCTCACGTTCATTCTCCGCCATGGATACTGTTTCATTGTAAAGGTTGGCATTCTCTATGGCTACACTGACCGAGGATGCAATGGATTGCAGTAATTGCTTGTCACCGGCATTAAAATCGCCCTCCATCTTGTTAAACACCTCAATGACTCCCATAACCCGGCCCTGCGATATCATGGGCACACACAGAATAGCCTTGGTATGAAAACCGGCAATCTCATCCACATCGGGATAAAAAAGAGAAGACTTATTGATATCATTTACTATTACCGAATTACCCCGGGCCGCTACGTAGCCGGCAACTCCCTGGCCTACCTTTATCCGGATCTCTTGCAGTGTCTTCATGTCAATATTCAACGCAACGGTAAACTCAAGCCCATCTTCACGCATGAGTAGAACCGCACCGGCTTCTACGCTCATGACCACCCTGATCATATCCATGGTATATTTGAGAACCTGGTTTATATCGAAAGTGGAAGACGCAAGTGCGCTTCCGATCTGTTTCAGCGTGTCCAGTTCCCGATCCCGTTTGATAACATAATCGCTGAGCCGGTTCCTTTCCATCGCAAGTGAAAGAGCATCTGCCATTCTCTCTATGAGCTCCTGCGATTTATAAAAGGAATTAGGCTCATCTGCACACAAAACCAGAATTCCCGTCACACCTCCATCTGTCTTCAAAGGAACAAGCATACAGGATTTGCTCCCGGCAAGAAGCTCCCTTTCACTTTCATGCACAAGCGGAGAGGTGTCCTCCTCGATCAGAGTAACTCCCTGCTTCAGAACCTTATCAAAAATTGATCCCTGACAGGAATGGTATACGTTCTTTGACAGGGACACATGTCCGGCAGCCATAAAATCAAGGGTTCTTATGTTGTTAGGTCGGGTATCATCCTCCACCAAAACAATTGCAAGATTAAACGAAAGCGTAGATTGAATCTCACCAAGTATAACATGCAACAGCTCTCCGCCTTTGAGACTGGAATTGATAGCTTGAACAATCTTTTGAATAGAGTCTAGATGAGCTGCACCCTCAGTTTTTTCCTTTGAGAGACGTAGATTCTCATAGGTAAACGCCGCGCTACCCAGGAGAGGCCCCAGTATGTCTGTATCTTCGCTGGTGAAAGGGCTGTCATCATTCTTTCTGGAAATCGTAAATACTCCCACAATATCCCTTATAGTTTTAAATGGCATGCAGATAAATGACTTTGTTCCATACTGCTGACGGTTCTTTCTGGCAAAACGGCTGTCTGTCTCAATATCCTCAACAATGAGAGGTGATTTGTTGATAACCGCATATTTGGCAATGCTGTCGGCAAAATCCACCCTGTCACCCAAATTCAGCTGTTCTCCAAGACCAATGGTGGCCTTTACGACAAACGTCTTTCTGTGAGGACGTTCCAGGATCAGCACGGAACCTATATCAGCGTTTGCCAGTTTCAGTGCTCTCTCCAGGGTAACATACAGGATTTCCTCTGTATCAAAAGTCACATAGCAGAGATCCGAAAGCTCCTTAAAAACAGCTACCTCCGAAATCTTTTGTTGAAGTTGCCCAAAGGTTATCCCAAATTGGTTTTCCAGCGTGCCGAAGGTCTGAACAATATTACTGATTTCGTCAGTGCCTTTTTGCGGTTGATCTATAAAGAATTCCGACGCGGCCTTTTCCGAAACTTGTTTTGATATCATTCCTACCCTGTCAAATATCCTGCGGAGCAGAGTAAAGCCTATTAGTGA
>CAZRUU010000034.1:6914-10736 GCA_964603235.1 uncultured Syntrophaceae bacterium
ATATCATTCCTACCCTGTCAAATATCCTGCGGAGCAGAGTAAAGCCTATTAGTGAGAAAAGCATAAAAAAGGCAAAGAAAGTAAGGACATATTCGTCCGTCATAATGCCGTATTTGATGCCGAAAAAGATAAAGCCACATACAGGAAACAGGAAAAAGAGGGCAAAAATAATGTTCATCCAGCTGTACAAACCCCTGTCTTCCAAAAACAACCTTCTCATATATCCAGCTAACTTCATTCTTTCATCCTCTTGAGTCAAAAATGTTTAATAACCATAACAAGTCCTCGCCGCTCGAGATACCTTAACCCCCCTATCAATGCAACCATCAATACATCACTGCAACAGTTCCATTATCGCCTCCGCCATAAACCTGTATCCATGAGAAACCGGGTGTACTTGATCGGTCTGGACCAGGTCACTGAATCGGAAACCCTGTGATATCTTATCTTTCCAGTATATGTGTACCCCTGCCAGAGGTAGTCCGTACAGGCCGGCTAATTCCTCAAGCTGTCGATAATACCTTTCCACAAGTACATTATCCCTCCGGTTTCCAAGACATATCGAGGTCACAAGAACGATCTCGGAACTTGTTTTTTTCCTTGTTCTCTTTATAATCATTTCGATGTTGTTTCTAAACTCCTCCGGCGTGTATCCGGAAAACGCATCGTTAAGACCAAACTGCACAAAGACACAATCCGGATTGCGGTACAGAACGTCTCTCTGTAACCTGTGCAGTCCATCCTGCGCGGTGCCTGCCGGCATTCCGCAATTTATCAGGCTGAACCTGGCCTCCGGGAACCTTTTATCAATCATCTCACCCAGAAAATCCATATACCCTTTATCCACCATCCACCCATACGTAAGCGAATCACCCAGAGCCGCTATGACAACGGGAACGCCCGACAAAAGCTTTTTTATTGTGTTTACCGGTTTGATCTTCTGTTCCATTTCAATTATTATTGGTAGTTGCCCCGCCGGAATTTGTCAAGAATAAATTTGTTGCAGAGCTTTTGGGTTTCGAGTTGAAATTTCTGAAAGGATGTTTTATACTTAGTGAGTCTTATCACGAGAACAGGGAACATACCACAGGGCAGGACATATATGGATATCCTTCAATCAAAAACAGATCAGGGGAAAACAAACCAATACGAAAAGACGGCAAGGGCCCAGATAACGGCGCTTGAAGAAAAACTCAATTTCAGTAAGGCTTTGCAGGATATAACCAATCGTATCCATGCCGCTATCAACCTGAGACAGATTCTTATCGATCTGAGAGATGACATCCTCGGCCTCTTCAATGCCCGCTCCATTACCATCTATGTGGCAAACAGGACAAAAAACGAGATATATTCGATGTTCCTGACAGGATCTGAATTGAAGGAAATCAGACTACCCATAGATAACAAGAGCATAGCGGGATATGTAGCCAATAATGGAAAGACCGCTAACATAGCCAACGCCTATAATAACAGCGAACTGCAGAGCATATCTCCTGAACTCCATTTTGACTCCAGCTGGGACAGAAAGTCGGGATTTAAAACCGCTCAGGTACTCGCTGTACCGATCCTGTGTGAAAACGTTTTGATGGGTGTTATCCAGATACTGAACAGGAAAGATGGAGATAGATTCACCGGAGAGGATCAAATTTTTCTCAAGGAAATGGCCAATGTCCTAGGGACCGCTTTTTACAACCAGGAGAGGGTCAGTCGAAAGAGAAAATCCAAGTTCAATTATCTGCTGACACACGGTCTGATCATGGAAGAAGATCTGGAAGAAGCATGGAAGGCATCAAAGAAGAACAGAGAAACAGTTGAGACCCACCTGATGAGAAAATTCAGGGTATCGAAGGATGATATGGGCAAATCGCTGGAAGAATTCTATAACTGTCATTTCGTCCCTTTCAGTAACAAATATCCGATTCCTTTCGATCTCCTGAAAAACCTGAAAGAGGAATACCTGCGTCGTGAACTGTGGGTTCCCCTAGAGAAAAAAAACGGGAAGATAAAGGTTATTATAGACGATCCCAATAATGTCCTGAAACAGGATATGATCGAAAATCTGCTGAGAACAAGGGCGGTGGAATATGATGTCGCCCTATATGACGATATACTGAAATTCATCAATCACTTCTACCAGGCGGGAGACAATGTCGATTCGATTTCCGATATCATCGGAAAACTCGATACCGAAGAGGAGTTTGAAGAGGAAGAGAACGAAATAACTGAATCAGACAGTGTCATCATGCAGTTGGTCAACCGAATAGTCAATGATGCTTACATGCGCAACGCCTCGGATATCCACATAGAGCCAAACATAGCGAAGAAGAACGTTGAGGTAAGATACAGGATAGACGGCGACTTGGCAACGTACCAGACTGTCCCCTTTAACTACAGATCAGCCCTGGTTTCAAGAATCAAGATCATGTCGAATCTTGACATTACGGAGCGAAGGATGCCGCAGGACGGAAAGATAAAATTCAGGCGTTCTAAGGGAGATGAAATAGAGCTGCGCGTAGCTACTGTCCCTACGCAAGGGGGGGTCGAAGACGTGGTCATGCGCATCCTGACCAGCGGAGAAATAATGCGGCTTGAGAACATGGCTTTGTCATCCCGCAATTACGAAAGCCTTATGAATCTGCTTAAAAAGCCCTACGGCATGGTTCTTGCTGTAGGTCCCACAGGATCCGGAAAGACAACGACCCTTCACTCAGCGCTGCACCAGATAAACAAACCGGAAACCAAGATCTGGACGGCGGAAGATCCAGTAGAGATTTCCCAGTACGGCCTCAGGCAGGTACAGGTTAATCCAAAGATCGGCTTCGATTTTGCCCACGCCATGCGTGCATTTCTCAGGGCCGATCCGGATGTCATCATGGTGGGAGAAATGAGGGATTACGAAACCGCAAAAACAGGGGTAGAAGCATCACTCACCGGGCACCTGGTCTTCAGCACTCTCCACACAAACAGTGCCCCAGAAACGATTGTAAGGCTGCTTGATATGGGAATCGATCCTCTCAATTTCGCTGATTCACTCCTGGGCATACTGGCCCAGAGACTAATTAGAACTTTGTGCAAGAAATGCAAAGAGGAATACCACCCGACAAGAGAGGAATATGACGAACTGGCAACTAACTATGGAGAGGACCTGTTTGCCGGTTTGAACATGCCATACAACGATAATTTCAAGCTGCATCGGGCCAAAGGCTGCAGTACATGCGGCAAGACAGGTTACAGGGGGAGAATGGGAGTTCACGAACTTCTTATTGCAACAGATGAGATCAAACGGCTCATACAGAAACATGAAACTGCGGAGACAATACGGAACATGGCAATCTCCCAGGGAATGTCAACACTGCTGCAGGATGGGATAATCAAGGTTCTAGAGGGTCACACGGATTTTAACCAGGTACGCAGGGTGTGCATAAAATAGGTTTCCGGTTCACAAATTATTTAATCCGAAACCCCGTCAATCCTTTACCATTTTCTTCCATTCGCTTATTTTGCCAAGGGCTTCCATGGGGGTCATATTCAGCGCATCAAGCCCTTTCAGTTCATTAATCAGTTCCGAGATTTCGGGACTCTCTTCACTGGCAAAAAGATCCATTTGTCCGATATTACCTTTCTGCGGTGCCTTCCCCCGGGCAATTCTCGGCATGCCTATTTCGTCCAGTTCACCCTTTTCCAGGTTCCTCAAGACTTCCCTGGCCCTTGATATGACATCCTCAGGGACTCCCGCGAGACGGGCAACTTCGATACCATAACTTCTATTAGTCCCCCCTTCGACAATAGTACGAAGGAAGATAACCCTGTCGCCCCATTCCT
>CAZRUU010000035.1:0-10594 GCA_964603235.1 uncultured Syntrophaceae bacterium
ACAAGACCCCGCTTTCAATATACCTACATGGAAACGAGGTCTTGTGATATACCTGTTACAATAACTATTGTGGCCCTTCGACGGTAACTGGTAAGTGTACAATCAGTTCCAGATATCGGCGAAGGCTTTCATCAGCAACTCTATGATGCTCATCTTCCTGGTCCTCCTTACGGCGAATATTTTCAAAAGGCGGATTTTGCGAATCCCCGCCGTTCACTTTATTCACAAAATATACTATATAAACTGTGTCTCACATTAGAGGATGCGCCTTGTAAACTATTCGATAACGAAAGTCAATACAAAGTGCGGTAATATTTGTTATACGTATAATAACGTAACTACTCAGGAATCGAACATCATTCAGTATCTTCAGGATATGGGTGAGAGAGACTGTAGTCTTCTCACTGCTCCGAGAAAGTTAAGAGCTTTCACTGAGCAGCGCTTGCAAACCCCGTTGCTTATGCCGGGATTAGCGAGCGAGTAACAAATACACATTTTTCTTAACAGCCGGACATCCCCCACAACTTGTTGAAGGGAACTTCAAGGTTGTTTTTTCGAAAAGGTTTGATGATGAGAAATCTTGATGATACAGGGCTGTCAAGGGATTTTCCGTGATCGGAATAACAAGTAATGATAGTTGTTCAAGCCTTTCAAGTTACAGACTTGATGAAATACCTTCTTTGGGATAATATAAAGCATTAAAATGTCTGTTTTTCCTTACTTCAGTATACGTTGGGTTTGAAATAAACGGAAACCCTGCCAAAGCCCCGAAATTATGTTTATAGTCGGACTTGTTAATAGTAATTAATATCAGTTGAGTAATTGTGGGGTAAGATGTGAAAAAGGTAACAGAAAAGATCCTTTTCGATAAAGAAGATCACGACCTTCTTGTCATTGTAAATGAAGTTCTCAACAGAGACAAATCAAGAAAGTATATCAAAAATCTGCTTAACCCGTATCTCCACCCCCATGGAATAAAGGAAATGGCAGCGTCGAGAGAATTACGCATAGCCTATGCCGTGATTCACCTTCTGAATTCCCTTGAGGTGGGCGAGGAAAAGGATAGACTCGCCGCACTGCGTTCATTAAGAGACGAGGTCCTCTACATCACAAAAAGTTATCTGGGTAAAAATACGGCGCGTGTGCTCATACAGATTATGAAACGGCTTGTGCGATCTCATGGAGATTATAGGAGCAGGTTGGAACTGGCGCACGACTTTCGAATGGCTGCAACAGGAAAATCCAGAGTGATCCGTGAACAGTTGAAGAAGCATCACCTTCTTGAGATGTCGGAGGAGTGGAATCAGATCGCAACGGATGACCATGTTCATGATGTGAATACCAAGGGGAGAAAATCACCGACACATCTCATTATGGATGCATGGATAAAGGGAATACGGCACTTGAAGGTAATTTACTACAATTATGTAAGATCCGATGTGGCTGCTGAGCTTCTTGAAGCGGCAGAGATCATGGGTATCAGGGTACGTATTGGAGTTGAACTTTCTTCGAGATTCCGTAATCGATATATACAGATCATCTGGGCTCCGAGGGGGCTTCTGAACGTACAGGATTATCTGCAATTTCTGGAAGAACAAGACGTTAAAGCCTTTACAGAGGAGGGGCGCATTGTATCTGAATACGAAGGTAAATTCATTCTTTCGGTGCTTCAGGAATTCAACAAAAGACATAGTAAGGAAATAGCTGAAAGATATGGGATCGAAATCCCACCCCTTAACGAGACAGAATTTCTCTTATTTGTGGGCAGAGGTCAGATATCCATACTCCACTTGGCAGAATTTATTCACCTAAAGATGCTGCCGAAAATGCAGGCTCGCACGGGGGTACTGAAGAATCTCTACAACAGTGCCGACAGGGATGAAAAAAACAGGCTGATGAGTCTTGTAGAAGAGATGAATAATCTTGATTCGGAAGCTATCGTCGAAAAATATCTGAGGCCATCGTACAACCCGAATATCCCCGATCCTAATACTCCCAGAGACGATCCGAATGCTCCTCAATTGCTCACGCTTTCTCCCCGGAAACTTATCGAAAGAATGACGCATCTTCATCCGGGTTCCAGCTTTACGCTGGGTCTTACCGATCTCAACGTCGAAGATGTTCTTGAAATCCTTTACGACTGCAAGGGGATGATAACCCATCTGGAGAACTTTAACCTGAAAGATTATATCATGAGGAGAAATCCCCACTATAGCCAGATAAATAAACTTCAGAGGGCAATAAATGACGGTAATCTCATAGTTCTCAAGAGGATCATACGGAACGTCTTAGAGAAATTGGACCAAACGGTTGATATCGACAAGATAGAAAAGTTTAGAGAAATTCTCTACAACATCGAATCGTTTCAATTATATTACAAAGGTCACCAACTGAGGAGTCGTGTGGGGAGTGATTCAACGGGACGATCCCATCACCTCTACGGCATGGGCTTGGTCATAAAGGACACGTTACCCCCTGCTGCCCAAAGAGAGATAAGCAATGCACCCGCAACTTCCCACCTGACCGTGCCTGTCTATACAGAAGTTTTCATGTCCGTTCATTATGTGCCCAGGACAAGTACGAATTCTCTGCTGAGCGCCTTTTATCATAGAGCGGTTCGTATCCCCGGTTTAAGAATGTTCGGTAAGAAGCGTAGTGAAGAATGGAAGATCTCACGGTACTCAACCGTGATAGGGGCTGAAGGCAATGTGGTGACCCTTGGCGGCATTGATGAGGAAAGTTCAAACGAACTCTCTCTCAATCCACCCGAGATGGAGGAAAAAGCGCGAAACATTTCCTGGATGTATATGAACAGTGGTGTAAAAAACTGGATCAAGGTCTTGTGTGGTTTTATCCCGGCCTTTCTCACCTTCTTTTTGACCAAGGACTGGTGGCTCCTGGCCTATTTCGGTGCCTTCATATGGTTCGGAATCACGGGGTTCAGGAATATTCTTCAGTCTGTCCTGGGAGGAGGTGGAATACGTCGTTCACCTCTTATCAGGTGGAATGATTATGTGAGCTGGAAACGCCTGACGGATTCTCTCCTTTTTACTGGTTTTTCCGTCCCACTCCTCGATTATATTGTAAAAACAGTTATCTTGGACCGCATATTCGGGATAACCGTTGCAACAAGTCCGGTAGTTCTCTATTCGGTGATGGCCGTCGTAAACGGACTATATATATCGACCCATAACGCATTTCGGGGCCTTCAGAGAGGCGCCATCTTTGGCAATTTTTTCCGCACAGTGATTTCCATACCTCTTGCTCTGTTGTTCAACATTTTAGCGGGGGGTATCCTTTCGGGGTTTGGAATTGCGGGGGCTGATCTTATCCTTCAGAAGTGGGCAGCCATTATATCCAAGGCAGCGTCCGACTGTGTAGCCGGTGTGATTGAGGGTCTCGCTGATCGCTCTCAGAACATCCGAGTCCGTTTTCGTGATTATCGCAGCAAACTGGAGCAGGTTTTCGATGCCTATACACGGATGGAAGTCTTGTTTCCCGAATCGAACGTGCTTGAGATGCTCGAATCTCCAAAGAGATTTATACGCACCATAAAAAGGGAGGCGAGCGATCTGGAAAAGATCGTTATTATAAATGCCCTCGATCTTCTCTATCTCTGGATGTATCAGCCACGGGCACAGAGCGCACTGAAGATGATCATTAAGGGGATGTCTCATGAGGAGCGACAGATATTCATTCGTACGCAAACGGTGCTTGAACGGAACCGTGAGATAAGTCAACTTTTTGTGGACGGTTTGGTGGGCAAGAATTTCTCTAGGGGTCTCTCTTTCTACCTCGACAGATCACAGGAATACCTGCGAGAAATCAGGAAAATAGTATAGCGAAAATGTTACTTCCCAGTTGGATTAAGAGGGTGTTCGAGAACGGCAAAGATTCAGTGAAGAAACAAGCCATGGATGACCAAAAACCTCTCAGAATCGGTAATATTTGTTATATTTGTTATGGTGCCTAGCTACTCGGGCATCGAACATCACGCAGAATCTTCAGGATATGTATATGGGCCAGGGACGGAGCCTTTTGCGAGTCCATCAAAACGGTTAAAAACCGGGCAAACCGGCAACAGGGAAAATTCAATGATACAAGCGGTTCTGTTTGATTTTGGTCAAACGCTGGTAAACTCGACCGACGGTTTCCGCAAGGCGGAGAAGGATGCCCAACTCAGACTCTTTTCTCATCTGGACCTCCCATCCTGGGATACTTTCCTCTCAACATACCGGGAAATTCGCGGGGAACTTCACACACAATCGATTTTCTCGCGATACGCCATATGGGAAAATGTGTCGGTTCGTTTCGGACTCAAACCCGATAATGAACTGTACAGAGGGTGGGAAAAGGAGTACTGGAAGACAGTGATCGACAATACCGCCATGTTTCCGGAAGCCGCACATGTATTGAAGACGCTTTCTTCCCGGTATCGACTGGGACTTGTTTCCAATACCCAGGGGCAGGGTCGGTCAGCCGGGCATCGCCTGAGTCTCTTCCCCGCCATTGTTGAACTCTTTGACGCAATCATAATATCAGGAGAGGGAGGTATACCGCCAAAGCCCGACCCGGAGCCCTTTCTAAGGTGCCTGACGGAGTTGGGCATAGAACCCGAAGAAGCACTCTTTGTGGGTGATGACTGGCGCATAGACATATGCGGAGCGAAGGATGCGGGGATTCGGCCCGTATGGCTTCAACACAGGTCAGTGCATCGCACATGGCCGGTCGGAGATACGTCCGTTCCGATTATTCATGATCTTAATCCGCTTATCGAAACGGAGAGGCTTCTATAACGTTAAAAGGAGAAAATAGTATGAGTACAAGAATTGTCGTCTGTCTGGATGGAACAAACTCCCAGTACATCTCTCAAAGCGATACGCCGACCCTTGACGCTATCGCCGCAAAGGGTTTCAGTACCATAGGCAGGGCGGTTGTTCCTACCGTGACAAATGTCAACAACACGTCCATCATCACTGCCAGTTTCCCGGAAGTACATGGAATTACATCCAACTACTTTCTCGATCTGTCAACGGGTGAAGAAAAGTACATGGAATCATCGGAATATCTTCTGACAGAAACCCTTTTTGAACGAATCGGCAGAAGGGGTAAGAAATCGGCCCTGATTACCGCAAAGGAAAAACTGAAAACCCTGATCTACCGGGGTGCAGAGATCGCGGAGTCCGCCGAGAAGCCCTCTCGATGGCTCGTGGATAGAATCGGCGCTCCCCCGGAATTTTATACGATTGAAACCAACCACTGGCTGTTCAGGGCGGCTCGTGAAATCCTTGTGGCCGAGTCGCCGGATTTCATGTATCTGACTACGACGGACTACGCGACACACACCTATCCGCCGGAGGACGAACGCTCTCAATGGAATTTCAATCAACTTGACCGGCTTCTCGGTGAAATCCTGAATACATCCTCTGACATAGAGATCGTTGTGACGGCCGACCACGGAATGAACGCAAAGTCCTACGCCCTTGATCTTACCAGGATACTCAATGAAGCCGGGGTGCCGGGAACGGCGATTCCCATTATCAAGGACCGCCACGTTGTCCACCACAAAAACCTCGGCGGTTCGGCATACATATACCTGAAGGACCTGTCCGCCATGGATGACGCCATGGCGCTTCTGCGGGAAGAAAGGGGTATCGAAAGGATCATGCTGAGTTCCGAGGCCGCACGTTTGTATCGTCTCCATCCCGACCGTATCGGGCACCTCTTTGCCCTGGCGGACATCGATACCGTATTCGGGACCATCTCCGCTGCCAGAGAAGATGTCAGCATACGCTCACACGGCTCTCTGCATGAACAGGAGATCCCCATTTGTGGCCTTGGGAAAGGGCCCATGGCCCACCAACCGCAGTCAAATCCAGAGGTTGCGGCGTGGCTTGATACATAATTCAGAAGTTCTCCGACGCCCACTTGACTGTTTCTTCTATCAAATTGCCGAGAGATGTTGAAATATACTTGTCACGGTGGTGGATAATATAAAATTTTCTCTTCATGGAGGTATCAGAGAGGGGGACGGCTGTCAATCTGCCATCTTCAATCTCTTCGTTGGCCACCCATCGGGATTCCAGGGCGAGACCCAGCCCTTGTTCCACCGCCCGTTTGATGGCCTCGTTGTTGGACAGTTCCAGCGGAATGGATACTGAGATATTGTTTTTTTTGATATACTTGTCGGTGATTCTTCGCGACGCCGCCCCTTTTTCGTGCATTATCAGACACTGGTGCTCCAAATCGCGAGGATGGATCGCCTTCTTACCGGCGAATTCATGATCGGGGGGAACTATCAGGACGAGACTGTCTTCGAGGATTTCCCTCGTCGTTATTTTCTTGTGCTCTATGGCGTAGGAAATGAATCCTATATCGTTGTTGAGCGTAGCCGTCTTTTCAATAATCTGTTCCGTGGGCAGTACATTTACCGATACCTGAATCTTGGGATTATTCCTCCTGAATTCCCTTATAATCGAAGGAAGATAATATGCCCCGAAACTTTCACTTGCATGAATCCGGAGCACCCCCCTTTTTCTCTGCTGGAAATCGCGGATGACCTCTTCCGCCTGACTTTCCATCCCGAAAATCTTGTCTGCTATACCGTAGAGGGCCTCTCCGGCATCCGTCAGGACGAGTTTCTTCCCGAACCGGTTGAAAAACTTGATCTCATGGTATTCTTCGAATCGTTGAATTCCCTTGCTTACTGCAGGCTGTGTAATATACAGCGCATCCGCGGCAATACTGAGGCTCCCGCATTTTGCCGCGTAATAGAATATTTTTAACTGGTTAAGATTCACTATAACTTCCGTTCATCGATTATATAAAATCAATTAGCTTGACTTATACTAAACATATATTTAAAGATATTTCAACTCATTAGTTCTCTTTCCACCGATTAGTAAGTCTGCCCGATCTGTCTGAGGTAGATTGCAGGGCAGGGTACAGAAGAATCATAGCAAGCAGTAAGATTAGAATTCATATTAATCTATGGGGATGCGAAGCGATGGAATTTGACTTTTTTACGCGAAGACAGGGAATAGAGACACGAATTGACGAATTTCTGAACAGGGTCAGCGAGGCGGGGCTGATTTTCAAGGGCGCCATCGTCGATTACCTGAAGGGCGATCTGCAAACATTCGAGAATAAGAGAGACAGGCTCCATGAAACCGAACGTCAGGGCGATGTCCTTCGCCGTGAACTTGAGCACATGCTCTACACGAAAACGCTCATTCCGGAGTCGAGGGGCGATGTGCTGGAACTCATCGAAAACATGGACAGACTCCTGGATCATTACAAGAGCGCGATGTGGAGAATAGACATCGAGCAACCTCAAATCTGCGATGAATTCCATGAGGACTTCAAGGAACTGGTGGCATGTGGCGTGGAAGCCGTTGAATCAACTGTCTGCGCGTGCAGGGCCTATTTCCGAAATATAGATACGGCCTCGACACACATGGATAAGGTAATTTACTGGGAGAAGAAGTCCGACGTCGTTTCGACACGCCTCCAGCGTGCCATCTTCAGGCACGAAGAGCTGCGATTGAGTCACAAGCGACATATTCGCGATTTTGTCAGATCCATGGAAAAGATAGCAGACGAGGCCGAAGACGTTATAGACCGGCTCAGCATCTATATCATCAAGCGCGCGTTATAGGGGCAATAAGCATGTTTCTTTTTTTCCTTTCGAGCGGACTGTTTCTTGGCTGGTCATTGGGGGCCAACGATGCCGCCAATGTTTTCGGAACCGCAGTCGGCTCGCGGATGATAACCTTTAAAAGGGCCGCTGTTCTCTGCGGCGTGTTTGTGATACTGGGAGCAGTAATAAGCGGCGCAGGCACTTCGGATACCATTGGAAAACTGGGCACTGTGAATGCCCTGGCCGGAGCATTTATCGTCGCCCTCGCCGCGGCGTTAAGCGTCTATATAATGACCGTCATAGGATATCCCGTATCAACCTCTCAGGGCATTATCGGGGCCATCGTAGGCTGGAATCTTTTCACCGGCACCCTGATTGATTATACGTCCCTCATAAAGATTGTTTCCAGCTGGATCGCCTGCCCGATTCTGGCGGCAATTTTTTCCATTATACTGTACAAGCTGGTTGTCTTCTGCATTAAAGCTTTCAATATACAGATGTTCAAACTCGACTCCGTCACGCGATACGGCCTGATAATTGCTGGTATATTCGGGGCTTACACTCTCGGAGCGAACAATATTGCAAACGTCATGGGTGTATTTGTCCCCGTTTCGCCATTTCGCGATATTTCCTTTATGGGGATCTTTTCGCTTACCTCGGCGCAGCAGCTCTTTCTCATCGGAGGCATTGCCATCGCAATCGGGATTATCACCTATTCGAAACGTGTAATGATGACGGTGGGAACGGGTATCATGAAAATTTCACCCGTTTCCGCGTTTGTGACGGTGTGGGCCCATTCTATTGTCCTTTTTCTCTTCTCCTCTCAGAGTCTGGAATGTTTCCTGATAAGTCACGGACTCCCCACTATTCCGCTGGTGCCCGTTTCCAGCTCACAGGCCATCGTCGGCGCGGTTATCGGCATTGGCCTCCTCAAAGGAGGAAAAGGCATCAGATGGAAAACCGTTGGAAGAATCTCCGTAGGATGGATGGCGACGCCTCTCCTCGCCGCCCTGATATCTTTTATTTCCCTTTTCTTCTTCCAGAACGTGTTTCAGCAGCAGACATACAAACCGGTTGGGTATATAGTCTCCACAGCGGCGATAGAAAGGATTGAGAATCAGGGCATATCGACAGACAAACTCAAGGGGATGCTCGGCAAAGAGTATTCCTCAGCCTTTCGATTTAACAATGCCTTGAAGGAATGTTCGTTCCCTCGGCGTGGCAGGGATACGCGTTTCATTATGGAATCGACGGAGTATCATAAAATGGAAATCACCGGTACGGCGATTCGCTCTCTGGATGCGAAGTGGTTCACGGAAGAACAGATACAGGCCCTGGAAAAACTAGAAGGGCGGGTCTTTACTCATACATGGATGATGGACGAGGCCCTTGCACGGATATCTCCGTCATGGAGAATAAAAAAAGATGACACACTATTCAACAGGCGGCTGGAAGAGAAGATGGACCATATCTATGACCTGTTCCATACCAGTTAATTTTTCATGAGATAAGCTCTCCCCGTGTTTCGAAGGTCTGGCGGATATGCGATGCAGCAGGTTTTCGATAATAGTGTAACCCTCAACCCAACGAGGAACAAAAAGTCATGAAATCAGGAATACTTAAACATAGTGAGGAAACAGACAGACAATTCGACGAGTTTCTTGACAATGTCAGTGAGGCGGGCGTGCTTTTCCGTGAGGCCACTGAAAACTATTTTGAAGGTAATCTCGAAGCCTTTGAAGAGAAACGGAACAAAATGAACGATCTGGAACATCGGGGTGACGCTCTGCGTCGAAGTCTCGAATATCTGTTATATACAAAAACACTGGTTCCTGAGTCACGCGGAGACATAATGGAGCTTCTCGAGAATATGGACGCCCTGCTTGACCATTACAAAGCCGTTATATGGCGCTTCGATATTGAGCATCCGGATATTCTGCCCGAATTTCACGATGACTTCAGGGAGTTGATTGCCTCCGGAGTAAACGCGGTAGAATGTACCGTCCGGTCCTGCAAGGCCTTTTTCCGGGAAATCGATGAGACGTGCAATCATATGCACAAGGTCATATTCTGGGAAACGGAGGGAGATATAGTGTCGACCAGGCTCCAGAAGCGCATCTTCAGAAACGAGAGTTTGAGGTTGAGTCACAAGAGGCATATCCGCGACTTTGTGAGATTCATCGAAAAGATTGGGGATGAGGCCGAAGATGTAATAGACCGCTTCAGCATCTATATTATGAAACAGGCCATGTAGCCTTTTTCTGTAACCTCTACGGCTGCATCAAAACTGTGTTTACTTTGAAGACTCGATATATTCCACGATCTTTTCCGCCAGCGTATGTATCGTTTTCTCGAATTTGTCTTCGTCTTTCTCCAGGAGTGTCAATCTGAAACCTGGAAGCGAGGTAAAGAATGATGTCAGTGGCACCACACAGATTCCTGTAGCCCCGAGGAGATAGTAAACAAAACGCTTGTCATTTTCTATGTTACCGCCCGCTAACTGTTCCACATAGGCTGTTATGGGGGCATTTTGTATCTGTAAATTCTGTTTGTCGTTGAGCACCGCCTCGTTGAACACAATAGTCATGTAGAAAGAGCCATCCGTCCTGTTCACCACAATATAAGGGACATCTTTGTATAAAGGCATCATTTGTCACGATCATTGGAAACCCTATTTCAAATACGGCGGCTTTCATGCACTATGCAATGCCCATCACCTGCGAGAGCTTGAACGTGCCGTGGAGCAGAACAAGCAAAAATGGGCAGGGGAGATGATTGCGCTTCTGAAGAAAATCAACAAGGCTACCCATGATGCGGGAGGTTGCCTTGCAACAGCCCAGTCGGAGCATTACAGGAAACGTTACCGTGACCTGCTGCGTGAAGCTGAATTGGAATGCCCACCACCAGAGGAAACAGGGAAAAAGAAAAGAGGCAAAACGGCACGATCAAAGGCAA
>CAZRUU010000036.1:0-10155 GCA_964603235.1 uncultured Syntrophaceae bacterium
TCATCTATGAAAAAGGCGGCTTGAACTTGGACAACCTGACTGAAGAGGCCCTGGTTAATGCCGAAGAGGATTACCAAGTCTGCGTGCGAATGCTATCGCGAATCACAGATAAAACAACACCTCAACGAAAAAGAGATAAATAACGAGGTATTTCATGTCTTCTACAAATTCATTTCCTGACAGTATCATAAACATGATTGGTGAACAGGCGGCTAAAGAACTGCACCAAACGAGAAAGATAGAAGCTCAACTTGCTGAAGCAAGGAAAAGATATCAATTCTTATCCGATTTGAATATCTATCTTAAAAAGGATTGGCCTCAGCATATTCTGTTCCTGCTGAACAAGGAATCTCAAACGATCAAGACAATCGATGCGGACAATACGGCGCTGAAAGAAACGTTGGCTTCTATACGCAACTTGGCGCAGGAAAAAGCCGCAGTCTTGCCGCGTCGGTTCCCTGCTTTCTTGGATGAAGCCTGTAAGGCAAACAACCTTCCCTTGGATCGTGAGAGTCGGGACCCTCAATATACCTTTGAAAAAGGGTTTTTTACCTTATTGATCGATTACCAGAAAGGAAGAGCCAAACTCTCTGATTATGAAGGCAGGCTTTATGAATTCCCGTCCGACATAGGCGCCGTTGTTGAGCATGTTCAAAGTGAACATAAAAGGGTTTTTGGTAAAACGTTTGATGGACAGAAATTTCTCAAAAAACTGCGAAATAACTACTTGGCAATCATAAAAAAGGAAGGGCTGGCCGATGGCTCTGAATTGCCGATAAGAAGGATTACCACCAGGTTGGGAAAAAATGAAAAAGGATTCCGGACTGATGAATTTATTGTTGAACTATCCCGGCTTGTTGCGGAAGGACCTGTGGAAATAAACAATCGTCGGGTAGATCTTCAACAGACAAAGGACAGCCACCAGGGTATCTATCTCCACGGTTTAGCGGGCCGGGGTTATATCGGCTATATAGTGTTTAAGGAGGTGAAGTAATCATGGAACAAAGGCTCGCGTTATCAGTCATCGAATCGCTACGGAAGGGCGTCCCCCCACAACGGGGAACGGACATTTATTCAGTAGGTTATGAAAAATTAATTGAGGGAATCAAACGCCATCACTTAAAAGGCATCGAAGACAGAGGCATCATACGATTCATCAGCGGGTCTTGGGGAGCCGGAAAGACGCACTTCTTCCGTTTACTGAGAGACATTACCTTTAAGGAGAGATGTCTCGTATCGAATGTTGAATTATCTGTAAACGATGCACCATTGAATAAGTTTGAGCGAGTATTTTACGGGGTCATCCGCAACGTCACAACCCCTTCCGTCTATCATGAAGACGCTCCGACCGAGTCAGCGCCCTTTGGCAGAGTGGTCCGAGAATCTCTTCTCTATCTGGGTGCCCAGGATTCTTTGGACAGCGGGGAACTCAATCATGAAAGTTACTCAAAAGCCCTGCAAAAACTCATGGCTGATCAGGGCATTGATATCGACTTCAAGAAAATGATCCAAAGGTATTGGGAAACTTATTTGCCCGAAGCCGCCGATGCTGCCATTCAGGATCAAGTTCGCGCGGAAATTTTGCAGTGGTTCAGCGGGGAGGGAGCTATCGGAGCTTACCGAAAGCGTTTTGGTGTTAATAAAATGATCAATAAGGACAACGCCAAGCTGATGCTCCAGTCCCTTGCCAGCTTTGTCCGCTTATCGGGTTATCGCGGTTTGGTGATTCTCTTTGATGAAGCTGAGCAATCCTATTCTATCATGAGAAAATCAGCACTGAAAGATGCACAAAACAATCTGTTATCCTTGATCAACAATATTGAGGCGATTCCAGGCTTGTTCCTCATTTACGCAACAACACCAGAATTTTACACAAATCCAAGGTACGGCATTGTCATTTACGGCGCATTGGCTGGTCGCATTGGCAGGCCCGAAGAACGAAGCCCGAGGGCTCTCAACACGATATGGAATCTCGATGCTTTGGAAACGAGCATTGATGAGTATGAATCTGCGTCAAAAAAGATTAGGGCTGTGTACTTGAAGTCCTATCCGGAGGATGCGGAAAATATCCCGGATGACAATGAGGTAGAGAAGTTTGTTGATGATCTTTTTGATGAGCATCCGTCATTGAGTGCTGTACGTTTCTGGAGAGTTCTTGTTACGGCGCTTGTTACGCATTTTGATGACAGGTTGGAAGGGGATGTGCGTGAGACAAAAGAACTTTATGAGGATGTAATGGACAAACTTCGTGAGGTTGATTGATGAATCCTTCTCATGCTCCACGGGTTATCGAAGCGTTACGCATGGGTATCCCTCCAGACGGGTATGTTTGTCACTTCACCGTTGGAAGAAAATCAGAAATTGACAGATTAAACACCCGTCTTAACAACGCCCATAAGGGAGCACTCTTACTGAAAGCCAATTATGGTTCCGGTAAGACTCATCTTTTACGATATATGAAAGAACGCGCTTTAGAAGAGGGGTACGTCGTCAGTTCCGTGACGCTGGATGCGAAGTCCGCCGTCCGATTCAATCGGATGGACCAGATATTGGGTGCGATATGGCGTGGGCTTGAGATTCCAAACAATAATGGCCGCAAAGGAGTCCGTCCATTTTTTAATGAAATATGTTCCAGGATTGAGGCCAGCAAGTCGCGAAAAAGGGCTTGTTTCTGGTGCGATCTCTCCAATGAATGGCGTTGGGATTTTTCCGAGGCTCTCGAAGCGCCATCTATTTTTATAGCTGTCCGTGCGTGGTTAACTGATGAACCGACGCTTCACGATCTCGTGGAAGCTTGGTTTTTTGATCCTTCAGTTTATAAAACCCAAAGAAAAGAACTTTATACAAAATTGATTTGGCAGTTAAGAAATCACTTTCGAGACCCTCGATATGACTGGCAGTTTTATAAAGACGGCATATTTGACTTTCAAGCACAGGCCTATACGCAGAGCTGGGCAGCTTTGAGAGATATCCATAAGTTATCGATTGAAGCTGGTTATAGGGGATTCATCATCCTCTTTGATGAATTTGAAGATGTGATCCACAATATCAGAAACATTCAGCATCAAGAATCAGCGTTCTGGAATCTATTTCAGTTCTATGGAGCAAAGAAATTTGATGGTATGACCTATTTTGCTGTTACCCCTGACTTTGCTAAAAAATGCAAAAGCCTGCTTCTTCAGAGAGGCCGTTGGGATTATGATTACAGCTTGTTCGATCAGCTTCCCACTTTTGAAATGAGTCCCCTCACAGCCGAAGAGCTTCAGGAATTAGCAATCAAAATACTCGAGGTTCACGGTACTGCCTATGACTGGGAGCCGGATTTAATAATGAAAATGTCTGAACTCAAAGCAATCGTATCAAAAACCGCTTCTGTTCAAGTGCAGGACAGGGCGCGTCAGACTATTAAAGAAATTGTAAAACACCTGGATAGACTCATTGAGGATATGGAATGAGTAGTAGTACCAGCCGCCACCTGGATCGCTCAGTCGCCAGCGCTTTTTATGGAGAGTTTCCGACATTGAGACCTGTCCAGGAAGCGGCCATCCCGCCTATCCTTCAGGGGAAAAACGTCGTTCTGTCGTCGGGGACCGGATCCGGAAAAACAGAAGCTGTTCTGGCACCCCTCATTAGTCTTTATCGTCGGAAAGCATTGGATGCGGATTCTCTAGCAATTCTATACATCGCTCCCACGAAAGCGCTGGTTAATGATCTGGAAAAGAGAATTCGTCTTCCCTTACAGAACATCAATTTTAAGCTTGGCGTCCGTCATGGCGATCATGATGACATGGCAAGTGGTGGCACTCCAAATTTACTTATAACGACACCTGAATCCCTTGAAGTGCTTCTCTTCAAAAAAGAAAAACGCCTTACCAACGTGAAAGCGGTCGTCATAGATGAAGTTCACTTGTTGTACAATACTCAGCGTGGTCTTCATCTTTCAACACTGCTTAAACGGCTGAATCATTTTACAGGCAGGAAACTTCAATGGGCGGCTTTATCTGCAACGGTTAGCATTCTCGCCAACGTAAGAGACTTCCTTTTCGGGCCTGATGAAGAGGCTATCTTCCTGCAATATCCGGCGCAACGATCCATTGATGCTTATATCCGACATATAAATGATGAAGAATCTTTTCTAAGACTTGTGAAAAGGTTGGCAGAAGGAAAGAATGTAAAGTTACTCGTTTTTGCAAACTCACGACGTATCTGTGAGAAATTGGTGAGCGTACTGGCGCAGGACACGTTACTTGAACAAATAGTATTTGCCCATTATTCCTCTTTGTCACCTGAACTGCGTATTGAAACGGAAGAGAAATTTGCATCGTCAAGAAGTGCCATATGCGTCTCAACAAGTACGCTTGAGTTGGGCATCGACATAGGTGATATAGACGCCGTCATATTATGGGGGGCGCCGGCAAGTGCTGAATCATTCCTGCAAAGAGTTGGACGTGGCAACCGGAGACAGAATAAGACAAATGCCATATGTCTGATCCCTAACGATTCTGAAACCCCGTTATGCGATGCCCTACGATTCTTAGCCCTGATCGATTCAGCTCAAAATGGCGAATTGCCCGTTCTTGATCCTTATGATCTATATGGGGCAGCCGGTCAGCAATGCTTGAGCATGATCGCTTCAGAAAACGGCCGCTATATGCGCATCGCAGATTTATGCAAGTTTTTTGACCATAAAGTACATCTATCGCGCTCTACCATTGAGGAAATTCTCGCTGAATTGGCCAACAATGGCTATCTGCAGAGGCATGGCTTCAAGAATCAATACGGGGCTGATCAAAAACTTTATGAACTCATTGATTATCGAATGATTTATGGAAATTTTGGTGCGAACTCCCAAACAGTAGATGTCTTTCAGGAATCGAAAAAGCTGGGAACAGTTCCATCCATCAATCTGCTGCGCGTAAAATCGGGCATGCATGTGAGATTTGCCGGAAAATCATGGTTGGTTGGGAAAGCATCCGCAGAGGGATTTGTACTTGAATCGACCAAGGCACGCTCAAGGGGTGAAGCAGTTGATTTTATTTATCCCGGAGGTGGTATCGGCTTCGATGCCTTCTTATGTAACCGCATGTGGAATATTATCCACTCTGAACCGATCAAACGACTGATGTCAGAAGAGCTATACAATGACTACCATATCTTCAGGAAACGTCTGGTTGATATTTGTGGACCTGAACAAATTCCATATGTTGAAATAGAAAATGGCTATCGCTATTTTACCTTCGGAGGATACCTGCTGAATAAGGCTGTAGCTCTGATTACAAATCAATGGGATTTCAAGGCCGACGATATTTTCTTGAGATGTTCTTTGCCGATAGATTGGGGTTCAATCCCTGCTGAACCTAAAGATTATGAACCTGTATTCCATAGTCTTTTCGAGATGTCAGGCAACCAGTCTCTTTATCAGACTCTGCTCCCTCCAACACTACAACTACAAGAATATCTACAAAATTGGCTGAAGGATAAAACGATCATCGAGGTCTTGCAGCGTTTGCAGAAATCGGAAGCTGTTAGAGTCGATCCGGAATATTTTGATTCCATTATTGCTACAGACGATTGAAGGGTTCTTTTGTTTACGGCACCATACGGAGGAGAAAACCACATACCTAATTTTCACCAAAATGTAGACTTTCAACAAACGTTGAAAGTGCTATATCTGGCGAAGATTACGCTTGACGGTTGGGAATTTTCACTATAAGCTATGTTTTCAGCAAATGCTGAAAGGTCGTTTAGCAATGAAACTAAATAAGAAAAATATGTTGGCAGAGGTTGAAAACACCTTAAGAGCTTGCCTGCAGCGGGTCCCTTTTCTGGAGATCGAATCCCTGGAAAGGGAACTCAAGGTCGGAGATGTATATGTTGATATCGTCGCCACCGTGCGCGTAGCAAAACAACGGCAGCGTCTGGCGCTTGAAGTCAAGAACAACGGTCAGCCCCGCGTTGCCCGCACAGCAACTTACCAGCTCGCCCGTGTTCTGGAGTATGAACCAGATGTTTACGGTGTTTTTACTGCTCCATATATCTCACCCCAGTCAGCCGAGATATGTGTTAGGGGAAAAATTGGATATCTGGATCTTGCCGGCAACTGCCGACTGACTTTTGACCAGGTCTATATCGAACAAGAAGGCAAACCAAATCCTTTTGCTGAAAAGCGGGATTTGCGTTCCCTTTATTCCCCAAAGGCTGCGCGAGTCTTACGTGTGCTTCTGGCTGATCCTAAAAAGCCGTGGAGGGTCCAGGCTTTGGCAGAAGAAGCGGAAGTCAGCCTGGGGCAGGTTTCAAATGTCAAGCGCCTCCTGGAAGATCGCGAGTGGCTTAAAAGTTCCGATGCCGGGTTGCTGCCTAACAATCCGGAAAGCCTTCTATCTGAGTGGTCTAAAAACTACAACTCCAGGAAAAATACACCCCGAAACTACTATACTCTGAAAAGTATTGCCGAGATGGAGGCTGACCTGGCTAAGACCTGCGAAGGAGAGGGAACAGCGTATGCCTTGACCGGTTTTTCCGGTGCGGCTCGATATGCCCCTTCCGTTCGCTACCAGCGGGTCATGGCGCATGTGTCACGTGATATGGAAAGTATTGCGAAAATTCTCTCCCTAAAGGAAGTGGCCAGCGGCGCCAACGTCACCCTCTTTACCCCTCATGACGAAGGTGCCTTGTACGGCACACGACAAATCGACGGGATTTGTATCGCATCACCGGTGCAGATTTACCTTGATCTGCTCGGGGTGAAGGGCCGTGGTGAGGAAGCGGCTCAAACAATATTAGACGAGGTGATCAGGCGCTCATGGTGACACGCAGAGATTATACGGCTGAGGCGGTGGAAGCGGCAAAATCGGTACTGATCGAATTGACGCATCTTCTGGGTGAGTACCGGGACAATATCGTGCTCATTGGCGGCTGGGTGCCGGAACTTTTGATTCCCCAAGAACCGCGACCCCATGTGGGAAGCATGGATATCGATCTCGCCCTGAACCATCTGAAAATTAAGGAAGATGGTTACAAACTGATTGAAGAATTGCTCACTTCCCGCGGTTATTACCAAGAGGAAGAAAAGCAGCCCTTCATCTTTTTCCGCGATGTGCCGCTCGGAGGTTCGGTTATAAAAGTAGAAGTTGATCTTCTATCCGGTGAATATGAGGGTACCGGCAAGAAGCACCGCACCCAGGCGGTCCAGGGAATAAAGGCACGCAAGGCACGAGGCTGTGATTTGGCCTTTGAAATGGTCAGCGAAGTATCTGTAGAGGGGGAAATCCCAGGTGGTGGGATAAACCGCGTGACCATAAGAGTCGCTTCCATTGTACCGTTCCTTGTCATGAAGGGGATGGCGCTGGACGATCGGCTAAAGGAGAAAGATGCCTGGGATATTTACTACTGCCTCCTTGCCTACCCTGGCGGGAGCGACGCACTCGCAGAGGAATTCCGGCCCCACCTGTCTCATGGTTTGGTTCAGGAAGGACTAACAAAGATTGCCAAGCACTTCTCTTCTCTCAAAGCACTTGGCCCGAAGTTCGTCGCTGATTTTGAAGAAGCCTATGATCCTGAAGAAGTGGAGCGAATCACTCGTGACGCCTTCGAGCGGACAAATGCCTTCTTAAATAGACTGGGGTTTGTATGAACAATAAACTGAAAGAGATATTCCGGGGCAAGGTTGTCAACAAAGAGCATACCATTAACACGGGTGTCGACGAATTCCCTCGTTACGTTTTGGAATACCTCATCGACAACTACTGTTCCGAAGAGACGTTTCACGAAGACATGGAGAAGGTTGTCCGGCGGCTGAAGGATTCTTTCGTTTATGGTGCCGAAACAGAAAAAATTCGCCACTATATACGTGAGAACCGGCGTCACTCGGTCATTGCCAATCTTGAAGTGCGGCTGGTGGAAACAGAAGATAAATACTGGGCGTCGATTTCTGCGCTAAATGAAAATTTTGTGAACATACCGGAAAATATTGTCCGCCAGTACCCGATGCTGCTTGCGGGCGGTATGTGGGGGACGATTGATCTCACCTATGATGAAACGGAGGTCCATAACAAGAAGATTCGACCTTTCAAGGTGACCGCCTTTACCCCTTTTCAGGTCAGTGTCATCAACCTTGATGAATACATCGAAAAGCGTAAAGAGTTCTCAACTGACGAGTGGATAGACATATTGATTAACTCCTGCGGTCTGTCACCGGAAGTTATGAGCAGACGTCAGAAACTCCTGTATCTCTGCCGTTGCATCCCCCTCGTTGAAACAAATGTCAATATGGTGGAGTTGGCACCAAGGGAAACGGGCAAAACTTACCTCTATCGGAATATTTCCTATTACGCCCATGTCCTTTCTGGCGGCAAGGCAACCCCGGCCCAGCTTTTTATCAATTTGAATACCGGCAAGATCGGTGAGGTTGGTACCCGCGATGCAGTGGTCTTCGACGAAATTGCCAATACCGACTTTACCGATCCCAAGGCATTTGTGAGCATTATGCAGGGATATATGCAAGATGCCAAGTTCAGCCGGGGCAAGAAGGAGATGCTTGCCTTTGCGAGCCTCATCTTTGTCGGCAACCTTGACGTACAAGGTAATCTTCCACATGAGAAGTATTACCATCTCTTCGAGCCGCTCCCCGATTTCCTGCAGATGATTGCCTTTCTGGACAGAATCCATGCCTACCTGCCTGGTTGGGAGATCCCCAAACTTACCCCGGACAGTTATGCCAAGGATTATGGATTTATTAACGATTTCTTGTGCGAGATCATGCACGAACTTCGCCGGATGGATCTCTTAGCATCGGTCCGTCCCCGTTTTGCGCTGATAGATGTTGCTAAAACATCGCAGGGGATCTCTGGTCGAGACCAGCGGGCCATCATGAAGACCACATCCGGACTACTTAAACTGCTCTACCCCGATGGACGCATCACAGACGATGAGTTAGCGGAAACACTGCAACTGTCATGTGAACTGCGCCAGCGGGTTCGAGAACAGCTTCACCTTATAGCACCAGGCGAATATGATCGTTTGAAACTTGCGGTGCGGATCGTTGCAACTGACCAGGAAGTCGTACCAGTATTACCGGATGCTGATCGTGTCCAGAAAGTAGCTCTTCCGGCAGTGCCTTCTATCGGCGAAGTCATTGGCCTTGCCGTTGATGGTGACCATGGTTGCATCCTGCACTTTGAAATGCAGGCAACCAAGGGAAGCGGCCGGATCATACCACTTGGTTCAATCCAAAAGGTTATGCGCGAAAGTATTGAAGCAGCAGCCCAGTATATCAAAGCAAAATATGAAGATTTGGGTATCGGTGCGGATTGGCGAAAGAACTATGATGTGGCAGTCCTCGCCACATTCATGGGCATCCCTAAGGAAGGCTCTTCAGCAGGAATAACGATAGCCGTGGGAATTGTCTCAGCGTTGAAGGGGATACTGGTTAGGAATGACTTGGCAATGACCGGAGAGATCACCATCATGGGTAAAGTCCTGCCGGTCAGTGGCATACAACAGAAGATCCGAGCTGCCTTTGACGCCGGTGTTAAAGAAGTATTGATGCCGGTGGATAATCTTAAGGAGGCACAGGGATTGCCTGCCTATATCCTTGATGCAGTCAAATTGACGCCGATAGAGAGCATCGCGCAGGTATTGGAGCTGGCTTTGATCAAAGAGTAAATGATGCCGGAAGACACGGGATGGAAAAGACGCGCGATCAAATCAAAAAGGAAAAGACAGCTTTAAAGAATGAAAAGGCAGCTTCAAGGAGGAAGGCCAGAAATCTATTAGAAAAAGAAGGAATTCCAACAATCTGTACATATTGCGGCATAGACGAAAAAGACTTTTCCAAAATATGGGGGGAATTTTACGGCGGTAAACGTGGAAAGAGATTGGAACCAGATCATAAAGATAATAATTACAAGAACAATGACATAAAAAATCTTTGCTGGGCTTGCTGCCTCTGCAATTGTGCCAAAAGCAATAAGCTGACCCATCAAGAAATGATAGAAGTTGGTGCTGTGATCAAAATAATATGGCGGAAAAGAGCGTTATCACTCCTGCGCATTACCAACTGAAAGCTGCTACACAAAAGCATGTTTCCTAAATCACGACTTCAATAAACTATACGTAACAAAATGATAGTTGACATCATATAGGTTAATAGTCATC
>CAZRUU010000037.1:0-6059 GCA_964603235.1 uncultured Syntrophaceae bacterium
ACTGGTGGCTGCTCTCCTGGTTCGGGGCGTTTATCTGGTTCGGAATCACGGGCGCACGTAATATAATTCAGTCTGTCATCGGCGGCGGCGGTATTCGCCGTTCTCCGCTGTTGAAATGGAATGATTATGTCAGCTGGGACCGCCTGACGGATTCTCTCCTCTTTACAGGGTTTTCCGTTCCCCTGCTCGATTACCTTGTCAAAACCCTATTGATGGACAGGGCCTTCGGAGTTACGACCGCTACCAGTCCCGTCCTGCTGTATACGGTTATAGCCCTGGCAAACGGTTTGTATATCTCAACGCATAACGCCTTTCGAGGGTTGTCTCGGGGTGCTGTTTTCGGGAACTTTTTCAGAACGGTTGTTTCCATCCCCATCGCCGTTCTGTTCAGCATGCTGGCCGGCGATATGCTCTACGCGTTTGGTGTTGTAGATGTCAATGCTGTTCTCCAAAGATGGGCGGCCGTGATTTCAAAAGGCGCGTCCGACTGTGTGGCGGGGTTTATAGAGGGATTTGCCGATCGTTACCAGAATATACGCACCCGCATGCTGGACTATCGAAACAAGTTAGGGCAGATATTTGATACATATACCTCGATGGAACTGCTTTTCCCCGAATCCGACGTGTGCGAGATGCTTGAATCTCCCAAGAGTTTCATACGCGCTATCAAGGCCGAGGCTTTCGACTTGGAAAAAATAGTGATCATCAATGCCCTTGACCTGCTTTATTTCTGGATGTATCAGCCCCGGGCCGAAGGGGCGCTGCACGCGATTATGAGGGAAATGTCTCTCGAAGAACGTCAGATATTTATCCGCGTCCAGTCTGTTCTTGAACGTAACAGGGAGATAAGTCAGCTGTTTGTTGATGGAATTGTGGGGAAAAACTTTTCGAGGGCACTGTCGTTCTACCTGGACAGGTCAGGTCCGTATCTGACAGCCATTAAAAAGATGATGTGAAAAACAGGGAGGGGCATAAGAAGTGATCAATCAGATAAGCAGGTTTTCATTTCCGACGCAGGTTTCCTTCGGCCCGGGGGCGGTCAGGCAATTGCATGAGCATCTCGGTGAGTTAGGTATCGTCAGGCCTCTGGTTGTCACCGATCCCGGTTTGAAAAAGAGCGGCGTATTGGCCGTGGTGGAAGCCATGCTGGAGGAATCGGGGACAGCGTTTACCCTGTTTTCCGGGATAGAGGCAAATCCCGGTGAGGCGAATGTGGAGAATGCTCTCTATGCATTTCGCCGCGGCAATTGTGACGGGGTTATAGGGCTTGGCGGGGGAAGTTCACTCGATGTGGCGAAGGTTGTTTCTGTACTTGCCGCCAATAAGGGGCCGCTCGCGCGGTATGATGTTCGGGACGGAGGAAATACTAGCATAAAGGGGCCGCTTTCACCCGTGATCGCTATTCCCACGACAGCGGGTACCGGCAGTGAGGTGGGCAGGTGTTCCGTTATCACGAGTGAGTCTCTGGAACGTAAATTTATGATTTGTCATCCCCTCATGATGCCAAAGATGGCCATACTCGATCCCGAGCTTACCGTGGGACTTCCCGCCACTATTACAGCTTATACAGGGATGGACGCCTTTACACATAATCTTGAGGCACTTACGGTCAGGGTTTTTCATCCGATGTGTGACGCGATTGCACTGAAAGGGATTGAACTGGTGGCGCAAAACCTGGAATGTGCCGTCAAAAATCCCGAAGATCTGTCTGCCCGTGGTTATATGATGATCGCGGCGATGATGGGCGCGGTTGCTTTCCAGAAGGATCTCGGCGCCGCCCATTCTCTTTCGCACGCGCTTTCCGCCGTCTGTGGAATGCAGCACGGCATGGCAAACGCCATCTGCATTGTTCCGGTAATGAGATTTAATATGGAGGTTGCGGCGGCTGAATATGCTCTGGTTGCCCGGTGTTTCGGGATAAATACATTCGATATGCCGGAAAGGGAAGCTGCCGGAAAGGCGATCGAGGCTGTAGCGGAGATCAACAAACGTATAGGCATACCAGTATCACTCGCACAGGCCGGGGTTAAAAAGGAACAACTCGCGCTCCTTAGCAAAAAGGCCTTTGAAGATGCCTGTCACCTGACCAATCCACGCTCCTGCACGAAGGAAGAGCTCCTCATGATCTATAAAGAGGCATATGGAGGATAAAAAGCACCTGTTCTCATTTCTGAAGAGACACTGTAAAGGGAGATATCATGGCCACCGGTTTTACAGGAACTATTCTGCGAGTTAATCTCAGCACGGAAGAAATCAGCAGAGAGCATCCCCCAGAGGAGTTTTACCGCACCTATATGGGAGGGAGCGCTTTCGGGACCTGGTTTTTGCTGAAGGAAACCGCGGCGGATCTCGACGCCCTGGATGAGAGAAACATAATGACGATAGCGCCGGGGGTTACCACCGGCGCTCCGGTGAGTGGCGTGAGTCGCTGTTCATTTACGGCATTGTCGCCGGAGACAGGCGCGGTGGGGGACTCTCAGGCGGGAGGCAATCTTGGTCCCATGATCAAGAGAGCCGGATACGACGCCATTGTGATTACGGGGCGAGCAGAAAATCTTTCTTTCCTGATGGTTGATAATGATGCTGTTGAGATCAGAAACGCGAGTCATCTGCGGGGGCTGGATGTTCCTGATCTCCACGAAGCCCTGCGGGAAGAGCTGGGTGACTCGAAATTCAGCATCGTGCAGTGCGGGCCGGCGGGTGAGAAACTCGTCCGCTTTGCCTGTCTCATGGCAGATCTCCATGATGTCGCCGGCCGCACGGGAATGGGGGCCGTGTTTGGCAGCAAAAACCTGCGCGCAGTCGCGGTGCGCGGCACGGGAAAGGTCGCGTTTGCCGATTCCCAGGGCCTCAAGACGCTGGCCCGTCTGGCCGTCGAAAGACTGCCCGATTCCGGTTTCCCCGCGATTCTTCATAATTACGGTACCCCCGGCGTGCTTGCCCCTCAAGCGGAGGCGGGCAATCTGGCCACCCATAACTATTCACGAAGCTTCCATGAAAACTATAAGGCTCTGGCCGGAGCAACCTTTCAGCCCGAGATCGGAGCGGGGCACGACACCTGTTTTGCCTGCGTTGTCGGCTGCCGTCAGAAGGTGAAAATAGAGGGACCGCTTGAAGTTACCGACAGGCTCGGTGGCCCGGAATTTGAAACCCTGAGTATGATGGGGACAAATCTGGATATTACAGATATCACGATGGTGGCGAAGGCGAATGAACTTTGCAACAGATATGGAATTGACACGATAACCATGGGCGGTCTCGCGGCGTATCTCTTCGAATCCATGGAAAATGGTCTTATCCCCCCTGAAGTCGTGGAAGGGAGGAAACTCGGGTTTGGTGATGCCGAAGGCCTTTTGTGGCTTATCGAGCGGGTTGCGAATCGCGAAGGGATCGGTGATGTACTGGCGGAAGGGTTCGAGGAATCGGTGAAAAAACTGGGCAGCCAAACAGCTTCCTTTGCCATACATGTAAAGAATCATGGACTGGCGGCGCACATGACGCAGGTCAAGCCCAGTCTGGCCCTGATATATGCGGTTTCTCCCATAGGCGCAGACCATATGTCTTCGGAACATGAATGGCTCCTCGCAGGTGGAGGTGATCTCAGCTACGGCCTTGGCATTCTCGGCAACGACGAGCCTTCGTCCATGAATCTTAACAAAGTTCGTATGGCTGTCTATTCCCAGTATTTTTACAGTATTCTCGATGTTCTCGGTCTGTGCATGTTCTGCTGGGGATGCGGCAATCTGTTTAAGTACCGCGAGCTTGAGGATCTTCTGAGGTATACCACCGGCTGGGATTGTACCCTGTGGGAACTTATGAAGGTGGGGGAACGACGTATAACAATGATGCGTCAGTTGAACGCGAGGCGTGGTTTTACGCGTGAGGATGACAAACTTCCCGAAAGACTTGCCGATCCAATTCCCGACGGTCCTGCAAAGGGAAGACAGGTAAACAACGAAGACTTTCTAAAAATGCTTGATATGTACTACGAACTGATGGGGTGGGACCTTCAAACCGGGAATCCCGGAAGAGGCAAACTCCTTGAACTGGGTCTTGAATGGACAATGTAGATGACACTCATTATAGCTCATAGGGGCGCACGAAGCCTGGCTCCCGAAAACACGCTGGCAGCGGCCCGCAAGGCCCTGGAGGTAGGCGCCAATCTGTGGGAAACGGATGTGGCGGTTACGAGCGATGGTGAGCTGATACTTTTTCACGATGATTCCCTTGTCCGTACTACCAATGTTAAAGACCGTTTTCCGGACCGCGATCCGTGGCATTTTACGACATTCACCCTGAGTGAAATTCGTTCGCTGGATGCGGGTTCCTGGTTCGCGAAGACCGATCCTTTCGGCCGGATTGGGGAGGGAGAGGTAACGCAAGAGAATCTGTCAGCTTACCGAAATGAAAAGATACCCACGCTGAGCGAGGCCCTCTGTTTTACACAGGATGCCTCTTTTTGTGTCAACCTGGAGCTGAAATGCCTTCCCCCCCCTATGGAGAATTTTCCCGTGGTTGGACGGGTTCTGGCGATGATAGATAATGCCGGGATAGATTATGAGCGCGTTATTATTTCATCCTTTAATCATGAATGGCTGCTTGATGTCCAGGCCCTGAATCCCTCCCTTGCAATACAGGCTCTGATAGGTTATTCTGATAACAGTCCTCTGGACTGGGGGAACCTGAAATTTGAAACTTATAACGTCCGCAGCACGCTGATAGACGAAAAGCAGGTACGTGCAATCACGGAAAAGGGGATATCTGTAAATCTCTTTACCGTGAACGAAGAAGATGAAATGCTGCGGTTCACGGAAGCGGGCGCAGCCGGTCTGATCACTGATTTTCCTCAGAGAGCGGTTCAGTTGTTGCGGTAGATATCTGACATGCAAAGGGACATAGTGGGATTTTTTTACAAGACTTCCAAAGGTGGAAGGATATAACTCATGCATGTAGACGCGAAACCCTCCATTTGTATATTCAATTGTTATCCGAAGCAGAGTCGTGAAAATTTTGATCGCTCTGATGTTGGTCACCCCCATGATCTGTACATGGATTTTCTGTCCGCTTATCTTCCCCACGCAACGGTGGATGTCCTGTTTATAGTGGATGAAGGCGCACAAGTGCTCGCCGGGGTGGATATAAATTCTTACGACGGATATATGTGGACGGGTTCCGACCTTACGATATATCACGATGACCCGCGTGTGGAATGCCAGATAAGAATGATGGAGGCAATCTTTGAGGCAGGGGTTCCATGTTATGGTAGTTGCTGGGGCATACAGATGGCGGCCGTGGTGGCGGCCGGCGTTGTCAAAAAAAATCCAAGGGGTCGTGAGTGGGGGATCGCCCGTGATATCAGACAGACCGATGCTGGCCGGGGGTCTCTCCTCCTCAAGGGCAAACCGGAGCGCTACGACGGTTTCGTGATGCACCTTGACGAGGTGACCTTGCTGCCACAGGGGGGACAACTGCTTGCGGGTAACGAACATACAGGTGTGCAGGCATTGGAGGTCAGGCATAGGAACGGTATCTTCTGGGCAACCCAGTATCACCCTGAGTACAATCTGTATGAGATGGCACGCCTTATCTCCGCGCGTGCCGAGCCCCTTGTGAAAGAAGGATTCTTTGATTCAGTGAATGATGTCCGCACGTACGCGGCAAAGATGCGAGAGCTGCACAGGAACCCTGATTCCAAGGAGCTGCGTAATGACCTGTGTGTCGGTGACGATATCATCGATGCCGGGATCCGCGAGCAGGAACTGAGAAACTGGATTGACTATCTGGTACTGCCGGGAATTGGATAGAGCAAGGCACTGCAACTGAAGTTGTTTGAACGGGTCAGACAACTTCAGCTGATAATAATTAATCACAGTAAGGAGGTAGGATGTCATGAAGAAGGTTTTTATCGCTACGTTTTTGATCGTCGCATTTGTGGTCGCCGGTTACGGCACCGCTACGGCGGAAACTCTTTCATTGCTTACCTGGAAGGGATACGCGCCGAAGGTCCTTATCGACAAATTCAAGAAAGAAACGGGTATTGACGTCAAGGTAACCTACAC
>CAZRUU010000037.1:6159-10109 GCA_964603235.1 uncultured Syntrophaceae bacterium
TCCTTATCGACAAATTCAAGAAAGAAACGGGTATTGACGTCAAGGTAACCTACACGAATAATGAAGAGATGATTGCCAAACTGCGAGCGACACGGGGAGCCGGATTCGATCTGGCCCAGCCCAGTCAGGATCGCATCTCTTCGGTGCAAGCAAAATACAAGATCTACCAGCCCATTGATCTTTCCAAAATCAAGGCCGGGCAGATTATTCCCTCCATGCTTGAGGCCGTTAAAAACAATACCATGGTTAACGGCAAGCCCCATGCTGTGCCCTTCTGCTGGGGCACATCCGGTCTCGTTGTCAACAGGAAGTTTGCCCCCGACGCGGCTGATTACTCCGACCTGATCAATCCCAAGTACAAAGGCAGGGTCAGTTACCGGCTCAAACGCCCCACACTGATTGCCTTTGCATTTTCCATGGGGGATGACCCTTTTGCCAAATACAAAGACATTAAGGCCTACGATGCGTTGATGAATAAGGTCGGCAAGGCCATGATGGACGGGAAGGGTGTTGTCAAAAATTACTGGGCCAATGGAGACGCTTTGCTGCAGTCCATGCGTTCCGAAGAGGTCTATGTCGCGATGGCCTGGGACGGTGGTGGTTGGAAACTGCACAAGGAAAATGCTGACATCGACTTTATTGCACCTAAAAGCGGTGCCCTGGGATGGATCGACACTTTCGCGCTGCCCGCCAAGGCGAAAAATGTCGAAGGGGCATACAAGTGGATCAATTTCATTATGCGTCCTGAGAATGCCGCGGTATTTACCAATTCTGAAAAGTACGGAACCGCTTCAGCAGGCGCTGTAAAATTACTGGATGCTGATGTTCGCGGCAACTTCGAACGCTCCTTCCCGCAGGCGGCCATTGACAACATAAAATGGTATCCGCCTGTTCCGGCAAAACTTGAGGCCATTGAAGGAAAAATTCTGGACAAGGTCAAAGCTTCTAAATAAGGGTACCGTACATGTTGTCCACGGAAATATCCGGATGGGCATGTTCCCGCTTAGCGCGGGGGCATGCCCGCTCTCGATCCTTCGGTCCATCCATGTGGATAACTGCCATTTCTTTATATATCCGGGAATAGTTCTTATGCAGATTGATCTTTCGGTAGAAGACGTTACAAAAAAATTCGGAGAATTCACCGCTGTGGATTCCGTATCATTTGATGTTCCAAGCGGGAATTTTTTTTCCATACTGGGACCTTCCGGCTGTGGCAAGACAACGCTGTTGCGTATGATCGCGGGATTTACCGAACCTACAAAGGGTGTAATTCGTATTCGCGAGAAAGATATGTCAGGCATCCAGCCCAATAAGAGGCCGGTAAACCTGATATTCCAGCAGTTGGCCCTGTTTCCCATGATGAATGTGGGTGAAAATATCGCCTTCGGGCTCCGGCGCCACGGTGAGAACAAATCTACAATAGCGAAAAAGGTCAAATCTATCCTTGAACGTGTAGGCCTGCCCGGCTTTGAAGGCAACAAGATTGATCAGATATCCGGAGGGCAGAAACAGAGGGTGGCCATTGCCAGATGTCTGGTACTGGATCCTGTTGTGCTTCTCCTCGATGAACCTCTGGGCGCGCTCGACCTGAAACTTCGCGAACAGATGAAGGTGGAGTTGAAGATACTCCAGGCTAATGTAGGTACTACCTTTATCTATATCACCCATGATCAATCCGAAGCACTGGTGATGTCTGATCACGTGGCTGTCATGGACAGAGGAGGTTTTGAACAGGTGGATACCCCTCAGAACCTGTATAATAACCCAAAGACTCCCTTCGTTGCCGGGTTCGTGGGTGATAGTAACGCGTGGGCGGGAAAGATACGCCGGCGTAGCGTTACATCTGCCGAGATTGAAACGGAGGACGGTCACGTATTTAATGTGATAGTCGGAGAAGAATTGCAACCGGGCCATAAAGTGGATCTTTTTCTCCGTCCCGAGGCGGTGCTGATTCAACCTGACGCCGGGCTCAATCTCAATCGTTTCGATGTGGTGGTCAAGTCAATACTGTTTGACGGAGCTAACAGCAGGCTACTGGCAAGTCCTCCCGATTCTGATGTGGAACTGATCGTGGCGCTTCCCCAGAACCGACAATATGACTACATCAAGGTGAACGACAAGATTGAAATAGGGTGGAATGAACAATCCGGAACATGTTTTCCTGGCAAGTAAATTATGAAAAGTCACAATATCAAGTTAGGTCTCATCTGCTTTTTGTCGCCGGTCCTGCTGTGGCTTTTTTTGCTGATCGTCCTGCCACATCTTGACCTGCTCTTCATGTCATTCAGGATTGAAGACGACGAAGGCAGGATGACATGGAGCCTTTTAAATTATTTTAACTTTTTCGATGAACCCATATACTGGCTGACATTTGTCCGCACGGCCCTTTTTTCCATAGTCGTTACCTTGCTGACATTTATTATTGCCCTGCCCGTTGCCTTCTACATCACGAAGGTTGTGGCTCCGAAGTTCCAGGGATTTCTGACGCTGCTTCTCCTGCTGCCCTTCTGGGTCAGTGAGCTGGTCAGGGTTTACGGGTGGATGATTCTTCTCAGAGAAAGCGGTGTAATCAATCATTTCCTGGTCAAGATGGGCATCTTGAACAAACCGGTCGAAATGCTGTACAACGATGCCACCATGATAATGGGGCTTGTCTATACATCCATGCTGTTTATGGTGGTTCCCCTGCTTTCCGCCCTGGAGAGTCTGGATAACAGTCTTATCGAGGCCGCGTATGACCTGGGCGCCAATATGTGGACAATACTGACAAAGGTTATCATTCCACACGCAATACCCGGCATCGTGTCCGGTTCCATAGTCGTTTTCATGCTTACATTGGGCAATTACCTTACCCCTAACCTGATGGGTGGAAAGAACTCTCTCTGGTTTACCGAGCAGATATACAACCAGTTCATAGCAAGCTTCAACTGGAACCAGGGGGCCGCTTTCGGATTCCTTCTGCTTGTTCTTTCATCTCTTGTCGTATGGGCGGGATTAAAACTGACCAGGCAAAAGCTTGGTAGCGTGGTAAAATGATTAGAACACTTCCAAATTCGAGGACATATACTTTGGGTTTTAAGCTTTACGTAACCCTCTATTTTGTCTTTCTTTTCGCGCCCCTGTTGGTGACATGCATTCTGGCGTTTAACGATTCTCAGTTTCCCGCTCTCCCCTGGAATGGATTTTCCCTGGATTGGTTCTTCTCGGATACCCCGGATCGTGTGGGAATTTTCCACGATCAGATAAATCTTGACAGTATGTGGGTGAGTGCGAGAACGGCCTTTTTTGTTACGATTTTGTCGACGATCGTGGGCACCTGCGCTGCCTTTCTGTTTGAGCAGGAAAGCTTTCGTTTCAAACAAGCCCTGTATTTTCTGATGCTTGCTCCCCTTGTTATACCGGGTGTGATTCTCGGCATCTCGATCCTTCTCTTTTCCAACAGCCTTGGGACCTTTTTTGAAGACACTTGGAATATAGATGTTGGATTGTTCAGACCGGGATTCTGGCTCGTTGTGCTGGGGCAGTTTTCTTTTATCAGCACACTGGTAACCCTTTTGGTCTCGGCGCGCCTGAAGAAATTTGATCACACACTGGAAGAAGCGGCGATGAATCTGGGTGCAAATCGCTTTGAAGTGATATGGCATATTACCCTGAAATTCCTTCGTCCCGCTCTCATAGGAGCCGCCGCAGTGGCCTTTCTCATGTCTTTTGAAAACTTCAATACAACTCTGTTTCTGGTGGGTTGTGATGCGACACTGCCCATCAATCTGTATCTCCAGGTGAGAGACGGCAGCACCCCTGTGATCAACGCCATCTCCTTTCTGTTGATTGTGGGTACATCGATGCTCGCACTGGCTAACCTGTATTTTAGTAGAAAGGAAAAATAGGCACGTTTCTGCTGTGACAATTGGTTATTAATTATGATCAAGACTGACGTAATCATTATCGGT
>CAZRUU010000038.1:0-9966 GCA_964603235.1 uncultured Syntrophaceae bacterium
GTAACAATTCTCAAATACGGTGACGTACCGTGATAAATCCCCCCAGAGCAAATATCCACTCAGCACACGTCTTGAGGCGCCAGACTGCACTCATCCGAAGTAGAGATTAGGTTTTAATCGTACTCATAAATCTAAGCTCTTAGTCATTTTTATAAAATCCGATGGGGGTTATATGACCTCCAGGAGGATTTGGCAATGGCATTACGATCAAGTTCACATGCGAAGCATGAATTGAAATATCATTTCGTTTGGTGCCCGAAATATCGTCGGTTTCCCTTGAAAGGGAACATCGGCACATATGTGGCACGAGTCATCTACGAAGTAGCCGAGCGATACGATTTTTCGGTGATAGAGTTGGCGGTAATGCCAGACTATGTTCATATGTTTGTATCGGCAATACCAGATGTTTCTCCGGCGCATCTGATACAGGTTGTTAAGAACATTACCGCCAGAAAAACTTTCGAACGTTTCCCTGGAATCAAACGTATTCTTTGGGGTGGTGCTTTATGGGAGCGCGGTTACTTCGTGATGAGTTCCGGTACAGGCACCACAGACGAAATGATACGTAACCATGTAAAAGATCAAGGAAGTCATGCAAACGATCTGCCGAGCTTGCTCAGTGGTAGTTCACTTTTCAGCATACATTTTATCGATCACATCAATGTACTTCCCGTTGATTATTCTGCGCTTTATCTTGAGGGTTGGAGTTAGTTCACCAGTATCCTGAGTCCATTCAGCATCCATCAATGAAAATTTCTTTATCTGTTCAACCCGTGCAAAATTTTTAGTATTCTCAGCAACACCATCTTCAAAGAGCTTCCTTACTTTTGCATTCTCTAAAAGCTCTTTCCGGCTCGAATACTGGATCGAGTTCTGTTCGGCCCATGGCTCGAGCACTTCGAAAGACGGCACTATCAGGGCGGTCAGAAACTTTCTGTTGTCGCCAATTATTGCAATTTGTTCTATGTATTTAAATGCCTTGAGTGAATTTTCCAGGTTCTGAGGAGAGATATTCTTCCCACCGGAGGTAATGATGAGATCCTTGATCCTGCCTGTGATTTTCAGATTGCCTTCATCATCAATCTCGGCAATATCGCCGGTTTTTAAAAACCCGTCTTCGGTCAAAGCCTCTTTGGTGGCCTGCTCATCCTTATAGTAGCCCATCATGACCTGTGGTCCCTTGATCAGGAGTTCATTGTCTTCTCCCAGCTTTGCCACCGTATCCATCAATGGACGTCCGACTGAACCCAGCCTGATATGGCCGGGAACATTGAAATGTGTAACCGGGGAAGTCTCGCTCAGTCCGAAACCTTCGAGCACATTGATATCCATCCCCAGGAAAAACTCGGCATCGTGGACTGCCAGAGGCGCACCGCCGGCACCGATAATATACAATCGATCAAAGCCCAGAGCGGCTTTCAGCTTGGACAGTATGAGCTTGTCAGCCAGTTTGTATTCAAGGGCAAATAACCCTTTACGGGGAACGCCATTGCAGATGCAAGGAACATTCTTCCTGCCGACTCCCATGGCCCAGTTGAATAACGCCTGCTTTACGGGCGATGCGGATGCGACCTTCGCACGTATTCCGGCGTGGATCTTTTCGAGCAGCCTGGGCACTGTCGCGATCATGGTGGGCCTGACCGCCTTAAAATCATCCAGAATGGTATTCAGATCAACAAAAACCACCGTGTTGCCAGCATACATGTCAGTATAGTAGGTCACGGCGCGTTCAAACGCATGTGACAGCGGCAGAAACGATGTAACGATCTGGTGTTCATCCGCGATCTTCTGAACACCATGTACAAATTGTCTAACATTTGTAACAACATTGTCGTGGGAAAGCATTACCCCTTTGGGATTTCCCGTAGTGCCGGAGGTGTAGATCATGGTGGCCAGATCCTCGGGTCGGATAGCATCCCGCCTCCGATCAAATCCCCCCGTATCATCACAGGAATTCCCCGACTTCAGTGCATCAGTAAACGACAGCACTCCCTGAACATCACTTTCCAGGTTGTCAAAGACAACCACCCCATCAAGCTTAGGCAGCGAATCTTTGACCGCTAAAACCTTATCCATGTGTTCGCGCGTGCCGGCAAAACAGATCCTGGCGTCAGAGTTATCAATAATATATCTTACTTCCTCGGGAGTATTGGTTGCGTAGATAGGAACATTGACCGCCCCGACGGAAAGAATGGCAAGATCAGCCACCCACCACTCGTAACGGTTTGGTGAAAACAAGGCAACCTTGTCACCAGATTGAATTCCCTGAGAAATCAGATACAATCCGAGACCGCGAACCATCGCGTTCATCTGGGTCCAAGAAATATCCTCAAATGTTCCCTGTGCGTTTCGATATGCAACACATGCCTTTTCCCCAAGTTCTTGTACCCTGTTTTGGAAAACTGCCGCTATCGTGGTTTCAATGTCCTTCATCATACCCTCCTTCATAGAAACAATTAGATTTATGGACCAGAACACCCACAAATTAAACGATCTGCAATCTAAAAACCGACCTGCACCCCCTTATATGTTTCGAATGGGTCTTGCTTTATACATACATTAATTGCTTTAACTCTTGATAACGCTGTTATCATGGAGTGCCACTGATTCTGCATCGCGTCAACAATATTTTTTAATGGTTTCTTGTCCAAAAATTTTCACTATAGTCACTATATTATATCTCAGAGATAAGAACACGATACAACCATATGTGCTTATCTCAACTCCCGAACCTATTTATTCTTATACTATTCTGCTATGAAGCAAAACTTTCCTCGGCGATCTCAAGCACGGAAAGATCTTCGCTCTTTATGGCCTTAACGGCAGCATCAACTTCGGGCAGCACATTCTTGATGAAATATTTAGCACTCGCAATCTTCCCTGAATAAAAGGCTGCATCTTTATTGTCCTTGATAAACTCCGCCCATTTAATAAAATCGGTCTGCTGAACGCCCTTCTCATTACTCAAATCGGTAAGTTTTTCACTTGCAACGCCGGCCTCCCATAGCAACATCCAAGCCGACACCACCTTGCCCATCATCATGAGAAACGGATAAGCATGCGTGATCGGCACTAAAAATTTTCCTTCCTTGCCGCAGGTGGCGAAGAAAAGACCTATATCACCCAGGGCATTAACTGCTGCCTGCACATCGTCTGCCAATCCACTCAGCTCAGCGTTATCCTTATATTTTGCAATTGTGGAATTCATCTCACCCAACAGGGTCATAAAGTAAGCGCCTCTTTTCATGGGCATCTTCCTCCCAATCAAATCGAGTGCCTGAATCCCGTTGGTGCCTTCATAAAGCGAGGCAATTTTTTCGTCCCGTAAGAATTGCTCTATCGGGTATTCGGAGCAGAATCCATATCCACCATATACCTGGATCGCCAACTCAGTCACCTTGAAGGCAACATCTGAACAGTAGGCCTTGCAGATTGGGGTCAACAACTCCAGAAGACCTTTCCACTTGGCTTTTTCTTCATCCTCTTGAGCGACTGTTTCCATATCTACTGCAAATGCTGAATAATACATGAGTGCACGCATGGAATCCACGGATGACTTCATCCACAGCAGCATACGCCGGACATCTGCGTGCTGTATGATGGGAACTCGAGGGGCTTCGGGATTTTTCATTTCCATAATCGAAGATCCCTGCAGTCTCTCCTTAGCATAATTGAGGGCATGAAGATATGCGATAGATGCACTACATAGCCCCTGCATGCCGACACTGATACGGGCCTCGTTCATCATTTGAAACATAACCTTCATGCCTTGCCGCTCTTCACCGAGCAGTTCAGCGTAGCAGTCGCCGTTGTCACCAAAATTAATCAGGCAGGTCGCGCTGCCGTGAATCCCCATTTTCTCTTCAATCTTGGCGATTTCATAATCATTTCGCGCCCCCAGGCTTCCGTCGTCATTCACCCTGTATTTGGGTATGAGAAAAATCGAAATTCCGCCGGTTCCGGCCGGATCACCTTCAATACGCGCCAGAACAGGATGAATGACATTACTTACCAGATCGCTGTCACCCACAGTGATGAACGTCTTGGTTCCTTTGATACGGAATGTCCCGTCCGGTTGACGAATTGCCTTGGCGCTCGAATTGCCGACATCTGTTCCGGCATTCGGTTCGGTCAGACACATGGTCCCCCCGAACTCACCGGTAATCATCCTGCTAAAGTACCTCTCCTTTTGATCATCCGTGCCATAGGTTAGGATCAGATGTGCCGCACCTTCGGCCAGACCCGGATAGGAGACAAATGCAAAGTTGTGGGAAAACCAGTCATTGGCTGCGAATTTAACCGACTGTGGCAGCCCCTGCCCCCCAGCATCAACCGGAAATGACATACTATTCCAGCCGCTCTCACAGTACAACTTGTAGGGACGATGGAAACATTCCGGCACACGGACTTGCCCGTTTTCCAACCGACAACCCACCTTATCAGATTCGGTCAATGTCGGGAAAATCTCCTCCTCTGCAAATTTCTGAGCTTGTGTCATAATCATTTCAAACATATCCTGGGAGTAATCTTCATACATCTTATAATTACAAAGCTTACCCACATCGAGCATTTCATACAGAACAAACTTTTGATCCCTCTCATCAAGAATTAAACTTGCCATACAAACAGATCCCTCCTTAATTTTTTTTTAAACAATCAGAGACCACAAAACCTGATTACAAGTGCCCATTTTTTTACTTTCATGAATAGCCAGCCTACACACATCAGTGATATAAAATATTTTATCTAAAATTGATTAATCTGCAAAAGCCTAAAGCAATATAATTACAGGCAAAGAAATTTTGAACTGCATAACCACTTAATGTTATCAGACTATCAAATTATGCTCCGCCTATTTCCTTGTAAGGTTATATCGGTAATTTTCTACGAAATTATCAAAACTAATACTGTTATTATAATTTACTTATGTTGAGCAAATAAATTAATTTAACAACGATAATTTGTCAAGCATTTTTAATTTTATTTTTAATTCCTATAAAAAAATTGGTAGACATTAAATTCAAACTATGACAGATTATTTTTATTAATCGTGATGGTCTCGTAAAAAGTCCGAATTTCTGTCGTTTTGCGATTCCCGACCTGATCGGGAATCCATAACTGCTTGTAATTGCTGGATTCCCGCTTTCGCGGGAATGACAAATTGGCAAGTTTATGATTTTTTACGAAGTCATCAATCGTTGTTAACTTAATTAACTTTTAAAGGAGCCGTTATTATGAAACAGTGTGTAATAGTTGATAGTGTGAGAACTGCGAACGTTCGGGCGCATCCCGTGAAGGGTTGGTTCAGGAATCATCGGCCGGAGATCCTACTGAAGGCCGTGTATACCGCCCTGTTCGAACGCAATCCTCAGGTTCAGCCCGAAGAAGTTGATGCGGTCTTCTGTGGAACAGCGAATCAGGCCGGCATGCAGAATGATATTGCCCGGTTTGGCTGGCTTGCCTCTGGTTTACCCGATACAGTTGCAACAAACGGGATCGGTCAGCAATGCCCCTCAGGCATGGCGGCAGCGGAACACGCCGCCCGCGCCATAATGTGCGGCGAAGGTCAAATCTACGTGGTGTCAGGCGTAGAAGATATGTACAAGGCCAATCCCATGAACCATATTGATTTTTCTCCCACTGTTGCCGAGCGCTACCCCATCCAGGATCTACTAATGGGCGCCACGGCAGAAAAGGTTGCCAGTCTGTACAACATATCCCGCGTCGACCAGGAAAACATGGCCTACTGGAGCCACAAACGGGCTCATGAGGCCACAGAGGCCGGCAAGTTTAAAAATGAAATCGTGCCGTTAGAGGGAGAAAAAGAGGATGGGACCAAATTTATGGTGGACACTGATCAGTGGATACGCCCCACCACATCAATGGAACAAATGGCCGCTATGAAACCGGCCTATCGTGAAGACGGGGTCGTTACTGCGGCCACATCATCACCGGTGACTGCCGGGGCTTGCGCCCTGCTGCTCATGAGCCGCGAGAAGGCCGACGAACTCGGATTGAGTTATCACCTTGCATATGCCGGAGGAGTGATGGCCGGCTGTGACCCAACGATAATGGGTATCGGGCCCCTGTTTGCCGCCAGAAAGCTTCTTGAGTGGAAAGATATGACTATCGATGATATCGATGTCTGGGAACTCAATGAAGCCTTCGGCAGCCAGTCAGTTGCGGTATTGCGCGAGCTGGGGCTTGGTGAAAACGCACCCTTTGAAAACGTAAACGTCTGGGGCGGTGCGCTTGCACTTGGACACCCCCTCGGCCAATCCGGCGCCAGACTTATTGTAACGCTCAACAATATCATGAAAACCGATTTCAAAGATGCAACTTATGGAGTTGCCATGCTCTGCGGAGGATTCGGCAATGCAAATGCATCCCTGTGGAAAAACGTAAATAAATAATCATGGGTCGTGCATGGGGATATCTAAACGTCCCCATGCATGTTCTGCTAAAGCTAATCTATCGATCTTTTAAGGTATTTGGAAGGCAATAAGATCAGTGTTATCCAGAACAACTTTCTCAGGGGATCTTGTTTGAAACAAGAGGTTTCATGAATACCAGAAAACTCATTCATACACGTGCTATTACCATTAACACCTATGAGGTTTCTAAGGATACTATCCTCATCGAAGGGAGTCTGAAGGATATTCAACACTGTCCATGGTATTTCTATACGACCAGTGAATTCAGGAAACCAGGATATGCTCACCATATTACCGTTGAAATGACAGTGTCACTGCCGCGACTAATGATTATTGCCATTGAATCCCGGATGCCGGTTGCAGCCCACAATGTATGCCGTGAAGTGCAGAGTAACATTAAAGAAATAATTGGAATGAGCGTAATCCAGAGGGGTTTCAAAAAAACGGTATCCGAGATAATAGGAGGAACCAAGGGATGCATCCATGTAACCGGCCTCATTCTCGAGATGTGTACAACTGCCATTCAGGGTCAATGGTCATATTACAACAGGGTTATCGACGGAAAACTTTTCAGAGTTCCTGAATTCGATTTATCCATACTCGCAAACAGCTGCTGGTTGTGGCGAGAGAACGGGCCTTGCTTTGAAAAAATACAGGAAGTGGAAGCAGCGGTGGCAAAAGTGAAAAAAACATTGTTGCTGGAGAATTAATACATCTTACGATCTGTGAAAAAAGCGCTGCGTTATCTTTTATTATGACAGCCATCGTATTGCTATGTTCGGTCCTTTTCTCTCATATTTAATAAATATACAAGAAATCAGATATTGACTGAAGAGATTCCGGCAAAGATAGTACACAATACAATCATCCAAACCACGGAGGTCTGTAACTAACTGGATAATATTAGTTATTTCGGCAATTGAACATGCCCATTTTATGCGGAACAAATAACCTTTGTAGGCCTGAAGTAACTACGAACATGTGCCGACCGCTTGACGAGAGTCATCATAAATGAACGGTGTTTCTTGTCCAGATCTTCACGATTTCTAATCGGTGTCCCAAAGTGAACTTTGTTTTTGAGATTTCCGTTCAGCTATTCGTTTGGATTGAGTTTCGGTGAATATGATGGTAGAAATCTTTTCCTTCATCTCAGGTGTAGAGGGGGTAACATCACCTACCTGACAAAGTCGGTTTTGTTTAAAGTATGAAACGGCATAGTAGTCAGATGACCGATAATGCCTTCATGGAATTGTTTTCCCATACCATGAAGACTGAACGTATGCACGACGTGGATTTCGCTGACACTAGAACGATATCGAGACATATTTGGAGCTATATTCCGTCTTATAACTCAAAAAGAATGCATTGCGTTCTTGGCTATTTTTCGCCAAAAGAATATGAATTAAATTCATTTTTATTAAGCGTGCCTATTGGAAGATTCCATCAAATAAGCATCGAGGATAAGGTTATGTTTATTAACGGACTTCAAATTTATGTGAGGAGTAACATGGAGAGGAGGTTTCGATAATGAGATACCGCGTGATTCAATGGGCGACAGGCTCGATGGGTAAGACCTGTTTGCGTGCCGTGATTGATCATCCTGATCTGGAGCTGGTGGGACTTTTTGTCTACAGCAACGAGAAGACAGGCAGCGACGCCGGGGAAATCGCACGCCGCGAGCCGACTGGGGTGATCGCCACCCAAAGCATTGAAGAGATCCTAGCTTTGGAGGCCGATGTGGTCATTCATGCCCCTCGGATCCAGTTTCCTTACAGTCACCACAACGAGGACATGTGTCGGCTGCTGGCCTCGGGCAAAAACCTCATCAGCATCAACGGGCACGTCTTCCCTGGATATCATGGCGCTGTCTATACCGCCGGTTTCGAGCAGGCCTGCCGGCAGGGGCAGTCCTGCCTGTTTGGTACCGGCCTCAATCCGGGGTTTGTGGTTGAAAAGATCGCCACCGCGGCCACCGGCCTGTGCACCCAGCTGGAATCGATCTCTGTCAGGGAGGTCTTTGACGTAAGTGGAGCTCCTGATCACGACTATGTCTTCAACGTCTGCGGCATGGGGGCAGACCCAGAACGGATCGACCTGGGTTTATCCTGGCCGGTGACTGAGCTCATAACCGGGATGTACGCCGAGGTGATCGCTCTGCTGGCCCATCGCCTGGGACTGCAGCTCGAGCGCGTCGAGGCCGATCACAGTGTCGTGCCAGCGCCGAAGGACATCCAGGGCAAAGCCGGGCTCGTGCGCGCCGGGAGCGTAGGGGCCACCGAGTGGTGCTGGCACGGCATCATCGCAGGCCAGCGCATGATCACACTCTCGGTAAACTGGATCATGGGCACCACCATGCCGGGCTATGCAAACTATGACCACTGGAAGATTGCAGTGCGGGGCAAGCCCGGGATCGATATCACCATGAACCTGGTGGAGCCCAGAAACACCGGGGCGAAGACCCGCTCCGAGCAGTATGCAGTCGCCGGGTCGGTGATCAACGCCATCCCGGAAGTCTGCGCCGCGCCGGCCGGGATTTTCCACCCGCCCCTTTTTGCGCCCTGCCGACAAAGCTTCTCAAACTAAGGAGCGGGAGAGATCTCTGCCGGGAACAAAACTTCCATTGGCACGACCCTCATGAATGACCAGGGCGTGGCATATCAAGACCAGTCCGCTGGTGATGAGTACGCGTTATATGGTTTATTGACGCGGTGTATAAATACTTCTATATAAAATTGACAGGTGTAATTGCCGGAGTAATACGATAGACTGGAGGTATCTCTACGGGCCGATTAAAACTGACGTTACCACAGACTTTTGAGTTTGAGACTGAAATAGTGGTCTACCTTAGTCACATAAACCTTGCCCGACATGTTGGCAATGATTCCCTCATTTCATTCATCAATGAAGCCCGATACAGGTATATACTCTCAAAGGGTTATGATGGCATTAAAGAGAACCCCACTATTATTGTTGCCGATATAGCCGTTATATATAAGTCAGAGGTGCAACATGGCGATACTTTGATCATAGAAGCAACTCCAGGTGAAACTAACACATACGGTTTTGACTTATTCTTTCGGATTACCAACAAACGCAGTCATGAGGCTGTTGTTCACGCCAAAGAAGGTCTTGTGTTTTTCGACTATGATGAGAAAAAGGTTGTACCCATACCGGAAAAACTTAAATCATTATTAATCTAGAACATTTTTAAACAGCGACTATGATTTCTATTGCAAATGACAAAGAATAAAGAAGGAAAACATCAAAGAAGGAGGCAAACTCGCAACCATAATGTATATGCTTGAGATAGTACCACCATCTACGTAAAAACCGCAGCTGTTATGAATATAATTTCTAAAAGAGGTGTTCCGGCAAGGCCCTTATACTGTCAATTGTAACCCGGTGCATCTCTGTCTCCGGCAGCATATCAACGGATGAGGTTCCGGGCAGGATACAGCGGTTGAACCCCATTCTGGCCGCTTCCCTGATCCTCTCATCCATCCGCCCGACACCGCGCACCTCTCCCGTCAAT
>CAZRUU010000039.1:0-9708 GCA_964603235.1 uncultured Syntrophaceae bacterium
ATTACAACAGGCAGCATAAACCGGAGATCTCGATGGTCTCATTACTCGAAATTGCAAACATTACTCGACGTGACCCCCATGAGTGAACCATGAGAGTATTGGTTATTTATTGAAGTCAATAAGTGAGGTCAATACGCTTTTCTAGTGAATTTCTCTCCGTAATGTGCAGGAGTGAATAAAGGTTACAACCGATCCCATCGATCTTAGCCATAATCTACCCTCGAGTTTTCTCCCACTTGGGACCAATCCACTCAGATGAAAATAACTAGAATTATTAAGAGATATCGACGTACTCTTCGATTGTCACAATCTGCCATCGCTTGGTATCAACGTTATGGCGCGCTCCGACAGCCGATAAATATAGATACAGAGTTTCTGGAAAAGTATCAATTCCCATTTTTTCACTGGCGATATTTTTCAGATCCTTTGTAAGGAGTCCTTCAGACCCAGCCTCTTCTAAGGCTATTCTAACCGCTTCTACTGGCATCGGTCTTCGTGCATCACTCCAGTCACTCATGCACAAAAAGTTGCCGCCGACGTAGCGCATTCGTCCTGTCCTCGAAGCTATTGATATAAAAAAAGCGGGATCAAGTGTTGAAAATGACACGATCCCTGACATTTCTTTGAGCACTTCATGTACCTCGGTCTTATGTATTCCCTTTTGTGTTTTATAAAGTGTTTTTTCCAGGATTTCCGCAATCATTTTCTGTTGGTCTATAGAGAAGGGAATATCGCGATCGACAAGTCCCCAGTAATTCTTAGCGATTCTTATTATGTTCCCTTCGTTAATGATCTGAAAGTATTCACCGATGCCGCGGCCCTCCTTCAATAGGCGTTTACGGATATCGGAATAAGAAAGCGGCCCCCCCTCAATGCGCAACAAGGATTCTATAGCCTGTCGTATATCGATACGATTGCCTGCCGTCATCCTCGTTGCTGTTCTTCCAGCCGTCCAGACGAGCCTTTTGAGATCGACCAGCTTCTTTGAGCGCTTTAAACCGATATTGATAACATATTGGGTTAGCCGACCATCCATATCTAAGCCATGTTCACACAGGATCTCGTGTAGTTCGGAACAGTGCCACTGGCGCCCCTTCGGACCTGATGCGATGATATCCTCAACCTCTGCTATCATTTCTTGGGTTTCTTCTTCGTCTAGAGGATAATGCTTCATGAGACCATAGGTGCCTCGCCCGTAAGGGAGACCAATTTCAAGTGCCAAATTGTGCGCCCTTCCTATTTCTACTTTACGCCCCTTGGCGACTATCCTGTCGACTATCTCGGTGAAATGAAGCGGACGGTCTGATTCAACCATCACCGCCTCGACATATCCCTCGGCTCCCCTCCCAAAGCCGGTTAAAATCGGCTCATCGGACCCCTCTACCAGCGAAAATATTGCGTTTTCAGATGCCTCAATAAATAGTTCGTCACAAAATTCATGAGCTTTTTTAGGCAATATGGCCTCTACTGCATGCTTTGCTTCTGACTGTTTCCACTTATGGGAGACCCCCTGTTCGAGAACACCTGATGCCTCTTTAACTGCAGAGTCCCATTCCTCTTTATCTATCGCTGATAGGTATGAAAACCAATTGATCTTTAGCACACTCAACTCGCCGGAACAGAACTTTTTGATCACGAACAAGAGAGGTTCCTCCAATTTATTGATGTTTGCAAACCAAGGATCGATAATGTCAAGTGCCACAACAGGCAAAGGGGTGACTCTATTTTTCAAAGCCTTTTTGATAGGTTCTTCAACACGCTGACACCAGTACGGCTTACTTTTTTCCTTATTGCAAATTTTCGCCTCTATTTGTCTTACGCGTTCGCGGGTAACGCCAGCCAGGCCACCTATTTCTTCTAATGTTAGTGACTTAGTGTCGAAACCCATTCTTTGCTGCATAACCATTGAATCACGTTGATTAAGATGCTTAAAAAGGTTTAGGAGCGCATCCTCGAAGGTCTCCGACTCGGTAGGCTGTATACGATGTTTTAGATATTTTGTCTGCCTTTGATCCAAAGCATCTGCACCTTTTTTGTGCTGTAAATTTACCAAATCTAATGCCTCCGGTCGCTCTCCAATTGCGGTTATAATTGCCCTCGCGACGTTAATTGCGCTTTTACGTCCAAAATTTTTCATCCGCATAAGCTGCCAATCGGCGTACCCATCTAATTCTCCAACGGTTTTTATTAGTTTGTTTTTAAGACAATTGCGCGAACGTACACTCAGATCAATATGATCGATCGGGGTACTGAGAATCCATGGAGGTGCTATGCCAACCACCCCTTTTAGACTGATATGATTGATATTATCTAAAAGATAATGGAATCGGTGTCTACCTATTTTGGTACGAAGTTTTTCTTCTAGCTTTGATTCAAGTTCGAGATAGCTCTTGTCGTCGGTTATTCCGGCTACCCTAACCATTTCTGCATCCTGAGGGAAAGTCTTTACAAGCATATTCAGCCACTCGCCGCTGGGATTTACCAAATCCACTGGTTTAGGATTAGGCATCTTATCAATTACGTTTATAATTGCCGTCGCGATGTCAATAACGCTTTTACGCCCCATATTTCTCATTTGCATAAGCTGAGAGTCGGTGTAATACGCTAATTCGCGAATGGATTTGATTCCCTTGAGGTTAAGATAGTGGTACGAACGCACAGACAGTCCAATATGATCGATCGGGGTATTGAGAATCCAAGTAGGTGCTATGCTAAGGACCTCCTCTGGGCTGCGATAGTTGATCTTTTTTAAAAGGGAAGTAAAGCGGGTTCTACCTACTTTAATACGAAGCCTCTCCTCTAGCTTTGATTCGAGTTCGAGATAGCTCTTGTCGTCGGTTATTCCGGCTACCCTAACCATTTCTGTGTCCTGAGGGAAAGTCTTTACAAGCATATTCAGCCACTCGCCGCTGGGATCAAGTGCAGGTTGGCTAAGAACATTTTTCCGGCCTTGCCACTCTGTTGGTAGGTCTGATGTGGGTGTGAGTTCTTCGGCCGACGCCTCATAACCCCAACCCGATAGTGCAACATAGACGGGAACCCCGTCAACTGTCCCTGCTATTTTTGGCGCACAGAGACCGATACTTGCAAATACATACCGTGCAGGAGCAGTAAGGAGCATTTTACCGGAAAACCTAATGCTAAGATCCTCGAATAGGGTTGTATCCGACCTTGTGAAACCGACATGGATCAGCCCGGTTTTCTCACTAGCAGGAGGGGTCTTAGTCCACGTAGTTATCGTTGATTCAAGATCTCTGTGGACACTGACACTCCACTCACCATTAGCATCCTTGATTAATAGAAATATTCTTAACGGCAGCATGGTTACTCTAAACTCAGGGTTTCGGATTCTTTTAAGATCTGACCGATATCAAGGGTCCCTTCATCCGCTCGTTTGCTCATTTCAATGACGCCCCAGTCCGCCAGGCGCTCAGCCCATCGATAAACAGGCGTATCACCGGTGTTGATGAGCGCTTTTATGGCTGTATACAGGCTTTGATCAGGGTCGACCGTTGCGACACTGTATATATTTTGACGTGACCCGGTAATATCTTTTGGGACTACGCCATGAGCAAGCGCGAGCGCGATCGCAAAACGGTAAGCATCCCTCATCTCGGCAAAATGTCGGTCCTCATGCAGTTTCTTGAGCTTAACGTGCGCCACTTCACCAATACCAATCTGATTAGGTTCTTGAATAATCATAGGGCAGTCCTTTCGATAACAGAATGTCTTGGCCCAGATTCGTTAATTATATAGGTCATCCCTATTCGGTCGGCAATCGGAGCTAAATCCGTTTTCGGGCTAATTTCCCCGTCGTGTACCAGAAGAATTAGCTGGCTGGTAGTCGTCGGCAGGTATCGAAGTATATTGTCTCTGTGTTGGAGATCCAACCTCCCGAATGGCGTGTCCATCACCACAGGACCGCCATTAGATCGGCCGGTGCGGCTCAAGCCATCAATCAGCGATAGTGCCACTACCTGCTCGGCACCTGCACTGCGTACTTGGATCACACGATCAGCCTCGTCAATAATTGAGAGGCCATAGTTTTTGTTGATCTTAAGGCCACTATATGCTTTTTGCGTGGTCATCATTCTGAACGCTTCGGTAGCACGTTCTTCGACCTGCTCGCGTAGATTTTTTCTTAGACTGTCGATGCTTTCACTAAAGGCTTTTTCAATCCCTTCATAGGTGTCCACTAAGACACTACTCCGGGCAGTGCGAGCCTGGGGCAGGTTACTCAATTTTCTAGCGATGATGTCCAATTCCTGTTTTATCGTTTCTAACTGCTTTTGTGTTGTAGAAACCTCTGTTTCTATCTTAGCTTGCTCCTTAATCAGGCTGTCCCGAATAAAGCGCTTTCGTGTGATTTCAGCGGTATCGTGCCCTTTGATTTCGTCCCTGAGTTTTTCGATATCATTTTCTAACTTTGTAAGCTCAACCTCGAACCTGTTGATCTGATTATCCTTGTCCCTGATTCTCTCTCCTACCTCCTGTGTCGTTATCTTGTTCAGCTTATCGATTTCTGCTGATATTGACGAAAACGAATCCTGTTCCCCACCTTTGGCTTGTAACTCGATCTCGAGAGCGCCAAGGCGTGAGTTAACCTCGTCGTGTCTTGTCTGACTGACAGTTTGACCACACGTGGGGCATATCGATAGTTCAAGGATTTTACGAAGCTGGTGGGCTTCGTTCTCAATTGAGGTACGATGCTGAATCTGATTCATTAGTCGTCGCTGCTCAGCAGCCAGCTTTTCTCTACGGGCAAGAATCTTAGGTCTCAAGAGATCCCGCCATGCGTTCGAAACCAGTTCAAGCTTATCGATATTCAACCGTTCGATTTCTTTTATTATCCGATCTCTTTGTCTCTCAAATTCATCAAGCTTTTGCTTTGCATCATAAACGGATTCGCACTCTTCAATCTGATCATCAAGCAAAGCCCGGTCATCCTTGGTTTTCTTTAAAGTGTCCCTTAACTTTTGTAGATCGTTTTCATACGCATCACTTTTAACTTGATATTCTCTTTGTTTTTCCAAGTCTTTTTCAGCGACCTTCAAATGAGAAAGTTCAGAGCTTAGCTGCTTCCGCGCCTTTTTTAGAAGCGTTCCGGATTCGGTTCGCCCGTTTATAAGCGCCGGGACACCCAGAACTTGTTCTATCGCTTCCTTGATGTGTTTCCCTTGGTCACTTCCCTCTATAAGCAACGATTCGTATTCTTGCAGCAACTCGCCATCAAACAGGAAGAACCGGGAGACCTGCTTAGGAATGAACCTATTGATCTCCGGTTCGATCTGTTCACCGGTCATAGCCATCCCGTCACGTTGCAACTGTAAGGTCACCTCAAAATCATCTGGTTTCCCCGGGATTGTTACAAGCTTCTTTTTTATAGCCCGGCGCCTGAGATCGTAAAGAAAGCCTTCAGCCTCAAACTGTATCGCAATCTCCATCTCCCAATCTCCATCCAACCCAGCATCCGTGTTGTGCAAAAGGTGAAGCGGAATATCGCGGAGATGCCGGCCTTTGGCAATCCCATAAAATCCCCAGCGGAGTGCGTTCAGAAGCGAGGTCTTTCCGCGCATATTGTTACCAAGGACGACCATCACATTTTGTCCCGGTTTGGTGGGGAATACAACCTTCTGCTCACCTCGGAATGGCATGAAGTTTCGCATGGATAAACTAATGAGTTTCATGAGTCCCTCTTCTTTAAATAGTTGTTTTATTGACGTAATCTTCCACCATACGCGACATTTCTTTTAGGGGTATTTCGCGTTCATCTTCTTCAAACTGGTACTTGATTTGAATCTCGTATGCCTTGCGTAGAAGTTCTTCCGGCACTTGTTGCGCATATTGCTTGCCAGCAGTCAGTAGTGCGTCAAGGGCCATGTCGTGTGCTCTCATTCATCATCCTCCTCTATTCCATCATCGGTGAGGGTATCCGGATCTAGACCAATCCGGGCTGCTATTCCTCTCAATTCGGCTCCGGCCGACAGATTAAGTGCGGAATTGGCAAATTCGATTGCACGTAAAAGTTCGCTTTTTAATAGTGCATATTGGTCGGGTTCGTCTTCAAGCGAAAATGGGACGACAATCGCATCGTGAATTACAGCAATTGATTTTTCTTCGGTTTTTCGCAGGACTCGACCGCGCCGCTGGATAAATTGTCGAGGGTTCTGACTCGAAGCAAGAATCAGCGCATGATCCACCCTAGGCATGTCAACCCCCTCATCAAGGCACTTGATGGAAACCATGATTCCCCCGACTGTCATGAACCATTTAAGTGCAGGCTGACGAGCACCAACCATTGAGCTGTGATACTCCAAGGGGTGAAACCCCATAGAAATCAGTGCCTCCATGATCTCTGTTAACTGTTCAACGTCCTCGCAATACACGAGCCATCTTTGCCCTTCCTCATAGGATTCTTTAAGCGTCTCCATTGCAAGGTGGAGTTTGTTCAGAGCCTTCTTGGCGATTCTCGAGCGTTGGATAAGCATCATTTTGGCCCAGTCACTTATTATCTTTTTGCCAACCCCATCTACCTTACTCCGTGCAATATCGAGCCGGATTTTCGTTGTAGCGGACTTCCATTTGTCAGCCTCGTCGGCCGTAAGATAAACCGGATGCGGGTGATACTCGTACTCGACCAAGCGGCCAGCCTTGATTGCGTCTTGAAGCGTGAACTTGGGCGGTATGATCTGACCAAAGTATTCAAATATCTTTGCTGTGCCCTCGGGATCCCCATAGCGATAAGGGGTTGCTGACAGACCAAGGCGTGGGCCTGAATCAATTAAAAAAACGTTTGAGTTGAAGGTGCTACCGGTCTGATGAACCTCGTCTGCAACGATCATGAGGTGACTACCCTGAGCGATCCTCGTGCGGAACACGTTTGTGGACGCTGTTTGAATTGTCGTTATGATAATACGTGGGCCAAGGTCTGCGTCACTCGATGTCATCCCTTTCAACCTGCCGCCCTTCTTCCAGCCGTTGTTGCCACCACCAGCAAGGAGCGTTGTCGCATGAGGGATCTCCTCAATAATTTCCTTATGCCACTGTTCGAGAAGAAGACAACTCGGCACAAGAATGATCACAGGCAGTCCATCGCTTACATGTTTTTTTATGGCAATGATGGCGGTAATCGTTTTCCCACTACCGGTAGCGTGTTCGAGTACACCACGCCTGCAATGAATTTCCCAATTAGCTATGGCATCGGTTTGGTGCTTGAGGGGCTTGCGAATCTCCTTTTTAAGATTCTGCATCTGCCCGATATTGATTTCGTCAAGGCTTTGATGGGCATACTGAATCAGGCGCTTCCTTGCAGCCTCGGGGAATTGTACAACTCTCACGCCTGGGATTTTGCTATTCCAGAGTTTGTTGAAGTAATCCTCGTGTCGACGAACACGTTCCTTTTCGTTAGCTTCCCTCCATGTGCAGAATACTTCAAGCGATTCAAAATTGCCTCGCTCATGCCATCCTCTCCAAGTTTCATTGGCAGATCCAATGAAACTGACGGCATTTTTGCCATCCTTGAATATCCCGATCTTCTCGTGATAAATTCCTTGGGTCACATGGCGAAGGGCCAGTTTTATATCGAGAGATCCGACGTGAACCAAGGTGGCGAGAACCTTTGTGTGATATACGCCGTTGGGGGCTTCGAGCATCTGGTCAATTTCTTGTTCGATTGCATGGGCAAGATTTGACTGCCGCTCCTCGTATGCAGACTTGATGATTGTGGCATCATCTTCGTACAGCGTCGGTGAGCAGATAAGCCGGATTCTCCCTCCACGTTTGGCAAAGTCGACTATTGAATCACCGATGACAAGATAGATTGTTGACCTGAAATAGCCGACAGCTCTGTCATACTCTTTCGCATACTCGATACAGGGCTTATAAAAATCATCAATGGGATCACATTGACCGGTTCGATAGGAGGGCTCGAAATCATGTGACGATAATCCGTCATGTTCCAAATCATTGCTGTTCATAGTCTCCCATGCCCTTGGTCGTCAGGATTTCTTCTTGTGGCGTGACAAATCGGTAGCATTGAATTTTGTCTTTGCTCTTCCGAGAATGGATTTATGGAATCGCGATCTCGATCCGTCGATATAGACTTCCTCTGCCTCTATCGAAATCCACCTCCTCTTTAGCTTTTCTGCTATGGCGCCCGTAGTGTTCGACCCTGCAAACGGATCAAGGACTAAGTCTCCAGGTTCTGTAAGGAACTGAATCATGAATGCTGCTAGATCGCTCGGCATACGCGCCGGGTGAGCCGGCAGATTATTTTCACGGCAGAAGTTCGAGTATTTGGCATTCCACATACTGTTGGAAAACTGAAGCAAACTTTCCGGGTATCGCGCATCATCATTAGAATCGATGACGCTCGGCGATATGGCACCTCCATGGTTCTTCAAAAAACCTGTTTTGCTAATGATATGTCCGGATGGACGTTTCCCACTGTTGTAATGCTGATTTTTGAGGAGGCTTTTCATCGCTTTGCTATACGGTATCAGCACCTTGCGATTGTCAGCTTTTGGGTTCGTACTTTTCGACATCCACCACACATGGGTAAAAGAGTCCTTAAGGCGTATTCTTTCGATTGTGACCCATTGGCCTGGACTGGGCAATCTCGCCGGATTATGCCAAACTATGTGTTGACAAAGTCTGAGGTTGGCTGCCTCCTGGAACCCAAGAAGGGTCCTGATTGGAAGGGTAGACATTTCTGGAGTTCCCGACTCCCATGCGTTACCTAGTTCGATGACGATTGAGCCACTCGGAGTCAATAGGTCCGATATTGGAGGTGCGAGCTTTGTAAACCACTCAAGATAATCCTCGCCTGTTCTGTTGCCATATTTCTTCTTTTTCTTGAGCGGGTATGGGGGGGAGGTAAAAACAAGATCCACCTTGCCCTTCGATCCCAAAAGCGGCTCCAGATCAAGTGCGGATTCAATAGTGCCAAGCCACATTGACCCTAATTTCGTTGAATATGCTTTTTTAATCATTTCATTTTTCAATTCAAAATGATCCTCCTGTGTTTATATGATTACAACCTGTTTAATTAATAATTATTTCAGCAAACTCTATAGAAAACAATTAATGTAAGGGGCTTCAAGTCCGTCTTTGGGGTCGTAAATGTCAGAGTAATATTACAAGCCCGAGTGTTCAAAGTACAAAACCCCGCTCTCCTTATCGAGACGCGGGGTTTATTGGGCGATCATTCCATGGATTCCTTCCTCTAAAAGTCTTCAAAAAGGTATACTGCTGGAACAGGTGGCGCTTTTAATGATCATTCTAAATCTCTTTTGCCCTTGTAAACAAAATATGTTCCTTCGTCAAGTGATATTCAGGTATCTGAAAAAAGGTACTTATGGCCGGTTCAAGTACTCAAGAGAAATGGAAGCAAGTGCTTTTAACAGAAAATCGGTTAACCAAGCTTCCCACCTTTCAGATGGAAACCAATAACCTGCTTCAAAGATCAGGATTTCTCTTTGTATTTGAAGTCTTGTATGTCTTCGATGAAGACAGTTTTAATAAGTACAGAAAGCAAGCCATTCGCCTGGACGAGCGGGAAACAAGCTGTCAGGTAGTAGCATGTTACATCCGGCATTCAATGATTTGGTCCGATCAGCTTACGTGAAGACTTGTATTTGCTATACGTAACATAATCTGATTTTCTTATTGATGTTAATACGTTGTCCGTTGTTTAAGTATTCATATCTT
>CAZRUU010000040.1:0-4194 GCA_964603235.1 uncultured Syntrophaceae bacterium
GCAGTTTGTCCTGACTGTGAGCGAACTGGGTGACGACACGAACGGTCTCCCGATTATTGACCAGGGAGGCCCAGAACTGTTTGATCGCACTTCAATTCCAACCCTTTCCGAATGGGGAATGATTCTTTTTGCCCTCCTGCTGGCAGGAACGGCGGTTGTGTTTATGAGGAGAAGAAATATGACCGCATAGCAATTATCCGGCAGGCAGCCGGAAAGCAGAAAAGGTCAGGGCAGCCCTCCTATGGTACTGGCCTTTTTATTAACACTCTTCGCAGAATACCCCGCGGCTTGCCGCAGGGAACTTCACTTTCCGAGATACCCGGATATACCAAGCCAACAACAATGAGGAAAATAGAACTGAACATTTCAGGAGGAAGAAACCCTCGGCCTGGACGAACGGGAAACAAGCTGTTAGGTAGTAGCATGTTTCATCCGGCATTCAATGATTTGGCCCGATCAACCACAGTGAAGCTTTGTATTTGAAAGAGTGGGTATTGCCTGCATCCCGTTTTGATTGAGTACAGGAAGTTATCCCTACCATGACGAATTATTTTTTCATCTGTTTGCGGATGGTTTCGGAATCGCGACCATGAGCAATGTCCATCTTGGCAATCTGCCGTGAGCACCAAACGTCGGACATGTCAGGGCGTTTTTTTCGCAATGCACGATATTCCTTCCGCCAAGTCTCATACATGGCTTGTGTATCCAGTTTGCGGGCTTCGAGCCTGACGTTGCTTGGCGTGTAGCGATTATCTGCCGTCAAAGCTGCATCAACCAGCCTTCGGATCTGGGCAGCATCGAGCAAATACACACCGTCGTGAAATTCAACGAACTCGGCTAACGAAACCATGTTGTTCCCGGCTACCAGATCCACTGTGCCTGAGGCTGTGAGGCACAGCATATGACTGCCCTTATCTCCGAGGACCATGCCAATTTCCCAACGGCCCGCACTATCCGTTTGCCTGGCAGGACGGCGGAGGTCAAGGCTCGATGCGGCAAAAGCGGACACCAGATCCCCACTGCACTGCCACTGGATTAACCTTTTGGGGGAAACCGTCACCCGATTAATATCGCTCCGCTTATCGCAGACAATAAATGAAGACGGGTGGCCTACTGTTGCAGGAAGGGTATGCACCGGCATCACACAATTGCGTTCACAGCCTGGACACGTCGCGCTGGTGGCCGGGCGTGCTTTCACAATCAATCTCTGTTTCTTCATGGCCCTGACCGCTTCATGGGACCATTGGTGCAATTCTTCGGTACTTATCAAAATTGCACCACCATTATTAACACCCACCCGCTCCAAAAGCTCAGACAGAGTATGGATCGGCGTCATATTAAAACAGGATTCTATCACTCAGCGCGCTCCTCCGGTTCTTTGGGTTCAATCCCTGAACTCACCAGCATAGCACGCAGTTTCAGGCCGAGCTTGTCGTATTTGAGCGAGCAGGAGTTTGGATAGGTAATGCGAATGGTCACCCGTTTCGCCGGCTTGTCAGGATCGACCACAACCGAAACCGCCAGGTCCGCCTGGGTGAGGTTATACATATTCAGCGATATCGTTTTCCCCACCTGGTCAAGCAAGGCATAAACGGCATCTCGATCTTCGGACGTATCGGCTTCCAGCGTAATGCGATCCCCTTTGTTTGCCCTCGAAGAAAGCCGTAGCATCTTCACCGCCACCTCCTCGATGCCGCTTCCAGCATCGTAGGTGAAATTAAAGCTTCTCCGGAGCAGCGGAGAAAGGTCGTAGATGCGTTCGTCCTTTGGATCAGGTGGCAGTCTGTCCAGCTTTAGTATCGCTGTTGCGAACATTCCTTGGAGTGGTTCAATGGCCTTGTAAGAACCTCGAAAGCTTAGATCGAGGGAACCCTCCTTTTGCGAGTACACATAAATGACCTCGAAGGCCGGGTTATGCGGCCGACGGTCAAACTCACCATCTACCCACTCGATACTTTGTTGCGAATAATCTTCGGGATAAGCGAAATAATAATCAAGCTCCCCCCGGCGGAAGGGTTCTACAACACAATTTTTCCCCCGGCCCTCGGTGTGGTGGAAATAATGACGGATCAGTGCGGCCAGTTGCTGAAGGCTGTCCTCGTCCACAGCTGCTATTCGGTGCTGCATATTTTTACGCTTGCGCCAATAGGAAAGCGTATCCGCATGATAGAAACGCGTCGCTCCTCTCCAGAAAGGATTGTGATCCAAAAAGGCGATCATCGCCCGCTCATAGTGATTGGATAGTGCCGAGAGCATTTCAACAAAAGACGCGAGGGCATTGGGGTCTTCCCGTATTTGCCAACTCGCCTCGTCAATAATTGCCCGAAAGCCCTTTTCACAACTCAGCTCGAAAATGTCCTTAAACTCGGCATCCATTTCATTTCGCTGATCATCCGGCAGGGACAGCCAGGCGGCAAACAGCTCATCGGGTTTGCCCTCCTTCATGGCGGCGAAATCAATGTTGTCAAACAACCTCCGCCCCTGGAAGTAACGAGCGAGCAGGGCATTCGGCATTTGTCGTAGAAAGCTTCTTGTTGAATAGTGTCTGGCCATACAATTCCTCCTCTTGTTTGTTTTTTTATACAACATTATAAAGGTGACACGATGCTCACCATCCACATTTGCCATCAGCATGTTCACAATTCTTTGCCTAAGGGTAAAAACTATTTCACCTTTAGCTCAAAGTGATTGCACCCCACATCGACTTTGTGCGGGGGTATTTGCTTATCCTTTCTTCCATGCTTTGAAAACCACGTGCAGACACCCAGGAACATATCCTGTCTGGTAATGTCTTGATATCTGCAGTTCCAGCAGCTTCTCCCGCTGTCGTGTAATGATACATTACTCTCCTTTTCTGCTCCCATTCTTGACCCTCCGTAAATAAACCATTGCAACCCGCAATCGTTTCTCTATCTCAACCCGATGATTCAGAGAAGCAGCCCTGTGGGTAAGATACCAAGTAATCACGTTGTAGAAAACCCATAGACTCATTACCGGAAAGTGATCCTGATTATAGCCATTCGTGTCTTGGTCAATTTTATACCCTATTTCCTCCATGGCATTTTTCCCAAATTTCATGGTTTTCATAACTTGCTTGTATGTTGCTGGATTCAAGGGGATTTGATCCAAATCCTTCCATTTCCCGGTCTGTTTTTGGAATCGCTTTGTTGCGGTTGCCATACTTTGATCAATATTCAGATTATCAAGTTCATATACGTGACGTTTTCTAATATGTAATATCTTTTCCCCAACAACCAACCCGTTTGTACATACGAGTCGTATAGCACCCAAAATAACTGTAAAAGGCCAAGTAACATCATAGCTGTTTGAGAGATGTATCTGGAGGTTGACAATATCCCCTTTTGCTATCTCAGCAGCTATTCTGGGAAAGGTAAACGTGCAGCGCATTCGCCCCCCATCATTGAAAAAATTCACCTTCAGATCATAACTGCCCAGGTCCTTGTTTGTGGTAATTATCGATTCAATCTGTTCAATTGCCTGTTGGTGGGTTATGATTTTATAGTCGTTCGAGACGATGGAAAACACCTTACCCGTGTCTGAATCAACGATTGCCTTGTACCCCTTTGCAGTCTGAGGCTTGTTCTGAGAACCCCAGGATACCGGCTGTTCGATGACTTTGGGGAACCGTGGGTTTGTATTATGTTGTGGTTGATGTGGGTTCAGCATTTTTATTCCTCCTTTCGTGATGATATAGAAGTACTTATTTCCTTATATGCTTCAGAAACCCTGGGATAAATATGAGTATCCCGATCGCCAGAGCCATGAATACGCCATGCCCATCTTGAAAATACCTGTAAATAAGGTAGCCCGGAGTAATCACAAAGATTCTATAATTATGAATGCGGTCCAGTACATAATTTCACCTCCTTTCAGCATTTCCACAGTTCAAAGTTTTCAAGAACCTGATCATTCCCCCACCTCTCCCGTACCTGCCACCTGGCCTGTTCTCTTTGAAACAGCAATCCAGGAAGAACTTCCTACCATACAGGCCTGCCACGAACCCCGGTAATAGAAAAAATGGTACTCATTACAATGACCACTGAACCAATACAATTGGAGGCGTTCAACTTCCTCCACTGGAATTGCCCTGAGCTCTATGCAAGCGGCAAGATATGACCGTGCTGCTGCCATGGCTGCTTCTCTGTTCATATCTTTCCTCCCCAATGCCCCGCA
>CAZRUU010000040.1:4294-9370 GCA_964603235.1 uncultured Syntrophaceae bacterium
GTGCTGCTGCCATGGCTGCTTCTCTGTTCATATCTTTCCTCCCCAATGCCCCGCATGGCCCCTTCTCCTGTTTGCTCTGCCTGCCCTTATCGCATTGTCCGTCTATCCAACTACTCTATCTGGTTGAACACCTTCCCTGCTACCTGGCGCTGCTGCCCGTTCATTCTGATCTCCCCGACCACTCTCTGACCTGATCCAGAGATTGTGGCTTATCGATGCGAATAATATTACCCGGATCGACCGAGTCATTTTCTGGCAGTGGATTCTGTCTCCTGGCTTTGCCAAACTGGATAACACTTTTCAGCTTGTTCAAAATATCCGAGCCGAGCAGAGACTTACGGTCGGAATAGTAGTCGAACCAGGGCAGACCATGCAATGAGTATTGCTTGGCAGTCGGTGCCTTGGTTGAAGGATGATTCCCGGTGATGGCGCGCCAGGCTTGTGAATTGGCGAGGTGGACAAAACAGCGGCTGGACGTGTTCAAGTCCCACTCTGACAGATCAAAGTGATCCTCGTATATCTCCTGGCGAATCCGTCCACCTGCTGCCATGCCCATACCTTTCTCTGCTACAGAAAGCATGGTTACCGTTCCAGATCCACCACGCAGGTATAGAGGTTTCTCTATTATAGGGGGTTTCCGGGGCCAGCGTTTTTCAAAGGCCTCTTTTTTCATGGGATACACGGCAATCTGCAAGCCTCCCACGTCTTCACTCCCGGTTATTTGCCCTTCGGCACTGTACCCTTCCCCTAGCGGCATCGCCACGAACTGGCGGATAAAACCTTTATCAACACTGTATCCGTCAAGCCACGGCTGCCCCGGGACAACCATATAATCCTGCGGGTCTCTTGAGATACCATTTGACCAGAACTCACCGGTAATAGCATTCATCTTGCCCGCCGCTACCTTGACGGCAAAGGGATAGCGGACTTCATGCTCATCTACATACGATGATGTAAAATCGATCCACATGGCTTCGGACTGGTACATGGGCAACATCACCCCGCCGTGCTCGTTCCAGCTTTCCGGAACGACCTGTCGGGAGTCATCTACATGCTCAAGGGGAAAGAGTCCAAGGCCCGGGGGGAGAGGATAACTCCTCCCATCGTCAGGAACCCGCAACGTCTTCATGAAAGAAATGATCAGCTTTGTTCCATGAGCCGCTGTTCCAGGAAATGTACACACCAATGAGTCGTTTCTGAGTTCTATCATGTTCCCTCCCATTCATAATAACCGTAAGTTTTCTGTCAAATGTCACCAGTTCCCGTCTCTTACCTCCCGGACCAGACGAAGGACCGCATGGTCGGGCATCTTCCTCATTTCCCTGATAAGCTCGGCGAAAAGCTCCGGGCGTTTTCGGATTATCTCCTGGATGTCCGAGGAAACTTTTCCGCTTAAAGCAAGAAAGAAATCGGGATTTTCACCGAGATCGAGACTCAAGGCTCTGATCTTTCCCTCGGAAAGAGGGGCCGGGAGTCCCCGCTCAATCTTGCTCAGATACGAGGGCTCAATCCCGACCCTTGCCGCCACCTGGCGCAAAGAATACCGCCTATCCTTCTCCTTCAAGGCTTCTCGTTTTTCACGAATGTATGGTCCAAATATATTGCTCATGGTGGTATTGTGTACTACTCAGTACACAAAGTCAAGAAGATTTCACTCTCGATAGAATTTAAACCTTACAAAAGGCATGGCAGACAAGAAGATATATTGGGCAAACAGAAGCCCCAGATGAAAATGACTAAAGCGCCAGAGACTTCTGCAATACAGATAGGACCGGAAAGGCTTGGCCTATTTGGGAATGTGGGAAAATAATTTAAATTCCTAACACTGTGAGTCATCGGACGCCAAGACCATGTGATAATTGTTGAGATCTTACCTCTTTATTTTTTTAGTTTCCATTTGTTCGCTTTCCCTCATAAATCGTTCTATTGCTTTTTGGCATAAATCGATCTCTGCGCCATCAGGTTGAACATCAATGGCACCCAAGAAATACGATTTTCCATCCAGTTCTTTTTGCTTAGCTCTTCGCACTATTTCCCAAAGGATGGGTTTTAGCTTCTGGTAAAGTGAATCGGTTAGCTCGATAGAGTTGTTAGATAAAGGATAAACCAGCGATTCGCTTTCAATCTTCGGTGGGCGATCTTCATCCTCGCTGACAATTATTTTTACCCAGTAATTAAGGAGTTCTTGGATGTTTTTTTTACTTAAGATTCTTCCCTCTCGCAACCTCGCTAGGTACTTTTCCTTCAACCTCTCCTTTAAGCGTCCTTTCAGTTTCTCCTTTGAGGCTTTAGAGTTCTTTATAGATTCTACAAGTATTTTTTGTATAATTGGTTTGCACCCTTGTATTTTTTTATCAATTTTTTGTTCAGTTTCTATATCTGGAGGAGGACCTATAGGTATATAGATACGAATTTTGTCATCATCTTTTCCTACTCCCATAACACCTTGAGCGACCATATCTAAGAATCCCATTACATAATCAAATATGTCATCATCGCTTTTCCACTCTTTGGAAAAGATTTTTTTATTAATATCCTCTTCTCTGTCGCGAAGAAAACAAAAAATGAGAAATTCCATACTTCTATCGGTAAATTCTAAAAACCTAGTGTAGTATTCAGGTCCTACCTCAATTGTTGCGTCTATGTTGTCTTTTTTGTCAATATCCTGCATTATATTAATCAATTCTTGATTATATTTTTTCATGATCCTCTTTCCCGGGGTTTTCTTTTAACAGCTAAAGCTGTTTTATTTGCTCTCTAGAATCGGTTTTAGAATATCCGGGCTTTTCTCTGCAAAGCTGTTCATTCGTTTTACAATCTCGCTGGCAGGGTTTGACCAGCGTTTGTGGAGTACTTCAATTACATTTTCTTTTTGCTCGTTCGGCAGCTGCTCAAAATCGTCTTCGCCCAATACTTCTTTTAAATCCTGTTCAACAAATTTCAGGATGTCGATCTCTTTTTCTTTCATATGGTCGGGGAAGTAGAGTTCAAAGACGAGGGCGTTTATGGTATTTTCTAATGAGTTAGGGAAAATATCGGATGTAGTAAATAATAGCATGTTTACAATCACAATAAATATTTGTTGTTTCCCTTTACCAATTACTTTAACAGGCAAGTGATAATAATGATATATTTTAGCTTTTGTAAACGCTCCAGATGTTTTTGAAAATGTTTGAATATTCATTAAAAACTGAAATAATGTTGAATTAAGAAGAGATAGAATAAATTCTATCTTAAACTCATTATTTATTAATATCCCATTGTATAACGAGGACATTATGTAAAAGTTATTTATATCAAGAGTTGCTATTATCTTATTCCCAGCCTCTCTTAACAATATTTTGGGCTGTTCAAATATCTTAGGTGTTCTTGGACATGCTAAATGTTTTCCATAGTAGATAAATAATTCAGGATTTAGAATTTTCCATTTTGCGATATGCTTCCCACCTAAGATAGGTTTATAATTTATATCCTTTTTTTTATTTACAATGTATTTTTTATCATTCCCCGATTTTATTGCTTGGCGTAAATCTATTATGTCATTAAATAAAACCGCATTTTTGTTAATTTCTTTAAGTAACCTTCTGTACATAAAATTTCTTATGGCAAAAGAGCGGTATGGTTGATTTTGAAAAAACGATCTTGGTACGTACGCATAATCATGTACTAACTTCTTTGATACCGAACATTTTATATTATAGTCGTAGGGTGTGAAATTGTTTTCAACTGCTAGAATCATGGAATGAACAACTGCAGAAGAGAAAATCTGATCATCTAATTCAATTAATAAATCTAGTTTATACGATTTCAGTAGTTTCTCTCTTGTTTTCTCTTCAAAGTAATTATCCATGATTGTTGAAGGAATTATATAAATCAAGTATCCTTTTTCACTAAGGAGAGTAAGGCCTTTGTGGATAAATAAGCTGTACGAATCTATTTTAAATTGAGAATCAGGAAATGATTTTTTCATTCTTCTTTTCTCATCCTTATTAAAACTAACTCCATACGGCGGATTCCCAATCACCACATCAAAACCATCCCTGATATCAAACATCCACTCCGGGTCAAAGAAGGGGGACGAAGCATTCTGGTCATAAGGATCCCAGCTTGCCAGTTGACGCGCGGCTTTATTTTCCCAACCTCCTTCTATCAATAGCTCTGCAATTTGATCTCGCAGTGTTTTGTCTTCGTCTCTTAACTCTCGTTTTCGTCCTGGAGATTTTGAGCTGAAGAGTTTATGCCGAACTTTTTTGAGATTGTTTTCCAGCTTTTTTATTTCGGGATTGTCAAACAGCTCTACTTGCTCCTTGGGTTTTTCTATTCCAATAAGTGTATTAGCGGCCACAAATTTGGTTTCCAGGTTCGGCAGCGGCCTGATCCCGAAGTTCTCTTTGGTTTTATCTACGCGCTGGTCAACTATTAAAGAAATAAAGAAACGGAGTTTGCTTATCTGGGCAGCAATAGACTGAATATCAACGCCATAAATACAATTCTCAATCAGATAAAGCTTTCGTCCATAATCCAGTTCATTGTTTTCAAATGAATCCTCAATATCCCTTATCTGTTCTCTGAGCTCATTTACAATACTTTGACTTCGTGCACTGTCTTCAATCTCTTCCGCTTTTTCAATAGCTTCAGTCACCTTGTCAATCTGCCGTTGTTTCCACTGTTCATTACCGGGGTCGAGTTTATGGAGAAGATGTACCATTTTTTGCAAGATGCCCATGGGGAAAGCACCGGACCCGCAGGCGGGGTCAAGGATTGTGCAATCGTCTATAGCCCTGATAATCTTTTCTTTAATTTTGTTTTCCTGAAAAGGCTGAATAGTATCAAACGAGATTAATTGACGCAGCTTTGGGTCTAATTCATCAGCATCTTCAATGTCTCCGGAAAGTTTGTTCTTGAAATAGGCTATGAGACTTTCATCCACCATGTAGTTTACAATTTCTCTCGGTGTATAAAATGAACCGGTCTGTTTTCTGGCTGTGGTTTTTGTCTCCGGGTTGTAACTTGCGAGTAGATTTTCGAATACTCTGCCCAATAACTCCGGGTCAAGAGCTACATCTTCTTCGATGG
>CAZRUU010000041.1:0-9163 GCA_964603235.1 uncultured Syntrophaceae bacterium
CTCTGCGGTGGTTTCGGTCAAGACGCCGGGGGTGTTACCCACACAAATACCATGCCGTGTCGCAGCCCCGATATCCAGGTTGTTGTAACCCACGGCATAGTTGCTGTAGACTTCACCACCTGCATTTTCAAGGGCGGAGAAAAGCTCATCTCCCCAAACCTCTGTCAATTGTCCTATGACCCCTGAGCAGTTGTCGCCTATCGCGGAGCTGATCTCCCCAACACTCAGGATGTCTGTTGACGTGCAGACATCCACCCTGCAGTCGGCGTTTGTCAGAATTTCCAGCCATCTTTCACCCGGGAGTTCTTTGGTAACAATCACACGCCTGTCACCCCGGGGATTGTAAACCTCCCACTTTCCACCATTTAACATGAGTGCCTCCCTATGGAAATGCTGAACAGTTACTATATTTCTTAATATCTGTCCTCTATGATTCTGGAACCTTAGGCATTTTTGCGAACAATGCCATAATCGCTCCAATTGAGCATAAAATGCCAGTAATCAAGAATGCCATTTGATAGTTTCCACCGGAAGATTCTACAACTACAGCCGCAAGTCTTGGTCCTATTAGTGCACCACCACTATATGCGAGGAAAATAAAACCATAGTTTACACCAACATGTTTGGGACCGTAAAAATCTGCTGCAACAGATGGGAAGGTACCCATTGCGCCTCCAAAGCAAAATGCTATAAGAGATACTCCTAATGCGTACAGCCAGAAACTTCCCAGGGAGTTCATGCCAAACATTGTTACCGCGCTAATCACATACATAATAAATAGCGCTCGCATACGACCTGTTTTATCTGACAATGTTGCCCAGAATATTCTTCCTACTGTATTAACAATTGCGAGAATGCTGACTATCGAACCTGCCTGCATTGGTGATAAATTTGCTATCTGTTGACCGATGGGAGAAGCATGTGCAATTATCATCAAACCTGCAATGTTAGCAAAGGTATACATCACTAATAAGAAATAGTATTGTGGGGTTTTAAGCATTTCTTTGGGCGTGAAGTCATATTTGTTTGTTTTTAAGCTTCCATTGTTTGCTTCCGCTTCATTCCATCCTGCCGGGATATAACCAGATGGAGGTGCTTTCATTAATTTTCCACCAATAGAGACTCCAACTATTGTGTAAACCGCTTGCCAAAAGAATGTTGTGAATGGTCCATAGTTTTCAACAAGTAGAGCTGCCACAGGAGCATAGAATACTGATCCAAGCCCAAATCCCGCGACTGCCAGACCACTAATCATTCCTCTTTTGTCCGGGAACCATTTTATACAGGTTGCGATTGGAATACCGTAAGTAATTCCTATACCTGCTCCTCCAAAAATACCATAGCCGATATATAACATAGCAAGCGATGATGTTTGACTTGCAATTAGTAATCCTATTGATAATACTGATGCTCCGGCGATTACCATTTTAGTAGGACCAAATCTTTCTAATTGTCTACCCGCAAGAATCATGAAAAAAGGAATCATTGCAAGATTGATAGAAAACGCTAAAGATACTTGTGGGGCAGACCAATTGAAAGCTTCCTGTATAGGCTTTTGAAAAACACTCCAAGTATACAAAGCTCCCAGACAAACCTGTACAATTACAGCTCCAACAACAATTAACCATCGATTGTAAACTTTGTTATGCACCTTTTTCCTCCTTAGATATTAAAATATTTATTATCACACACTATTCATCTCATTCTTTCAACCCTGAGCCAGCCCTTGTCGGAATTTCCAGATATATTTTACCAGACAGTTCCCTGGCAACAAGCACACAACCCCGGGATAGCAGAGCTTTTTACAAACGCATCAGAAATTGACTATGGGGCGAATTTCTTCCACCGGGTATATTTGCCCCTGTTTGGGCGGCATGGAGTTGTACACCCAGTCTATGTCTACCGTCCCCAGCTTTACAGTATTATATCTTTTAAATCCCTGAAATATGCCGCGTATCAGAATATCCTCCATATCCATGGTGAGCGCGAATATGGCGATTTCTTTTCCGCTCTCTAAAGATAAAAGCTCGTCGCCATAAGCGAAGGGTGAAAAGGCAAGCCGCCTGCTGTCGGATGCCTGGCACTGGATAAGTGGAATGAGTGTCGGGAAGCCATCACCACCAATATACGACAAAAACTTGAGGCTGTCTATCCTGTTGAAGACTTTATGTGCCCAGGGTTTTAAAATGGGATCCGAATGATTTGTTTTTGTCCTCGATCTGGAAGCCATGGCGAAAAGAGAAGAAATAACTATTTTAGCGAGGGGCAGTTTTTCTCTTCCGGCGGTTTCGACGAGATCCATATAATGTACGGTGTGTATGCCACAGTAGCAATTGTAGCGAAACATCGGCTTTTTGTTAAACATCTCGTAGTCTTCACCTTCTTTTGACTTGTGCGTGTAAATGGCCTTTCCCCTCCAGAGGCTCTTGTCCATAGTCATTATGAGAAAAGCAGTATTAGGATTACTCATGACATTTTTTTTGCTCATGCCTTCGGTAAACTGCCCCCATATCAGCTGCTTTGAATTTTTTGCCTGAAGTGCGGTAATAAGGGTAATATGCGGAAGCCCTTCAGAATTTATTGTAGCAATAAGGCCCACCTTTGCCTCGGGTTCAAATTCTTTCATATCCGCCGGACTAAAAGCCATTTTCTTTTCCACAACTCACCTCTTTTGAATATTTTAAAGCGCTATACCACAATCTTTTGTAATATTCAGTTTCATTTTGTTATCCCCGCTTTTTGTATTGTCATTTTCAAACTTTGCAGGTCCCGACCAACAGACAATGTCCGGATCAACGCCTGAGTTTCTGGCAATATCGGTCAACTCTTCCATGCGACTCTTTGTTAACAGTGGACTCTTTTTGAAAGTCCAATCGAGACCGAGGCGCAGATACTTGTCCCTGCAGAGATTGTTGAATGAACAAAGCTCCCATTTTGTGATTGTTTCCTTGAGGTGAGTCGCGATGAATATGCCGATTCCAGAAATATTTTCTTCCCTGTCCGTTGCACCGGGGATGATCGGTGTCCGTATCCAGAGATCGCAAGGATTATCGTGCGTAGTAATGTAGTCGTGTATATAGATGAGATTATTCAAAATTAGTTCATTAGAACTGCCGGTAAAATCTTTATGTTTTACGGCATCTATCTCTTTAACATCATAGAGTATCAAGTCTGAATAGGGAAGTATCCTCTCGAGGGATTTCTGTGGATAAAAACCGCATGTATCGAGGGCCGTATGTATGCCCATTTCTTTCAGTCTTTTAAAGAAGGCAGCCACAAAATCGGCCTGAACAACCGGTTCGCCTCCCGATGCGGTAATCCCACCACCCGATTTTTCAAAATAGATACGGTCTTTTTTTACCTCTTTTACAAGACCATCGAGAACCCATCTCGTTCCGAGAAGTTCCATTGCCGTTGACGGACAGGCTTCACTGCAGATACCACAGTTCGTGCAGAGCTCTCTTTTGATTTGTATTCCCTCTTCCGTAAGCGAGAGTGCCTTTTCGGGACAGGCTTCCACGCAGGTTTTACAGCCGATGCACCGTGATTCTATCCATTGAATCTGGGGTGCAATCGAAATGCTCTCGGGATTCTGGCACCAGCTGCATTTCAGTGAACAGCCCTTAAAAAAGACGGTCGTTCGTATCCCCGGACCATCTTCCGTTGACAGTCTCTGAATCTGCAGAATGGTTGAACTCTCTTTTGAATCGATGACTCAATTCTCCTTCTAAACGTTTATCTCAATAATTGTTGTGAATCTCGCGGGCAATTATCTCATCCTGAAGTTCTCTACCGATACCGGTAAAGTATGCGTTGTACCCCGTTATTCGGACCAGAAGGGTACGGTATTCATCGGGATGCTCCTGGGCATCTTTCAGCATGTCTGCATTCACCATATTTATCTGAAGAGAAGTTCCGCTGTTTTCAGTATAGCCCCTGAGAAAGGCCTTGAATTTATCCCTGTGTTCGGCATCACGAAGGAGAGACGGATTCAGCGTAATGGTATGACTTGCGCCGTTTGGAAGACTGTTAAAGTAATCATCCCAGTCACCATTTCCGTCGCTTGCTTTACCTCCCAGCGCCTTTCCCACGGAATTTATATTGGCCGTCGGACCGTTTATATCGGCACCATTCGACGGACAGATTGCGTTTGATAAGAATTGTCCCTTTGGCCTCCCATCGGCACTGGCGGCCATGATGTATCCGTCACCGACCCAGTAGTTCCAGCTCAGCATTCCGGGGCGGAACTGACGGTTTGTTGATGTTGTTTTGTGCTTCCATGCCTCGTCGCTCCAGAGATCCATGACCTTCTCGGCCATTTCATCCGCTTCATCGTTATCCCTTCCATACTTTGGTGCACGGAATTTTGCCTTTGCCTGTAAGACATCATGACCCTCCCAGTTATCCCTTAAGGCCTCAATAAGCTTCTCAATGGTGCATTCCTTCCGGTCATAGACGAGATATTTAATGGCAAGAAGGGAATCGACGGTGGTTGCAAAGGTGACGCCCTCAAGAGTAGTAAAGCTAAGTTCTGCGCCGCCCTGGGTTATATCAATTGCTTTTTCGGCGCATCCCTTGACCAGACAGGAGAGATAGGGAGTGGGACAAAACTCTGCCCTGATGGATTCCGAGGCTTCATAAGTAGTGACGCATTTTTCAACTATATATCGTGTGTGTTCTTCGTAGACCTTCCAGAAGTCTTCCCAGGTTTTGAGTTTGCCTGCATCCCCTGTTTTTGGTCCGTCCTGCCGTATCTTGTCCTTTTTCCCCGTAATTGGATCGATAAACTCGATCATATCCTTGCCGCCGGTGAGAGTCAGTTCTGCCGCCTTAAGGAGGTTAAGGTTATTGTCGACTGTGCCTGATCGGTCATTTCCTGCCATGGTGTTTTCGAGACATCCTACCGGCGCATAATCATAGACATTCTCTTCATTGATAAGATCGGCGCAACCAGCCCTTTTTGCCTCACGCATCATTCCCGCCATGGACCTCTCATCGAAGTTAAGGAGGAAAGGGGAACCCTGAGAGGATGAAATCATATCAACGACTTTATCGAGAAGATCATCGGGAGAATTTCTGTGCAACCGCACGTTGGGTTTCGGCTCAAGAATGGGCGACATCTCATCAATGACCTCAAGCATTGCGTAGGTAAGGTCATTTGTCATGTCCTTTTCATCCTTTCCAATACCGGAGAGGGTAATAAGCTGTCCATATCCTGAAGTAATACCGTTATTGCCCACATTTATCATGGCATCATAAACGGTGTTGGCATGTACCCAGAAACACTTCAATATCTCTTTTCCGAACTCTCTTGACATACCTTTTGAGAGAGAATATTCCCAATAGGGAAACAGATACTGGTCAATTCTCCCGAAGGATACGCCCGGTCCAGGGTAGTTCTCGTCGCTCATAATCAGCATGTGGGTAAGCCATAACGACTGCACTGCCTCCCAGAAGGTTTCCGCAGGTTCCCAGGGAACCTTCTTCAAGTTTTTGGCCATTCGGATAAGTTCGTCTTTCCTGTCAGAATCGTTTTCTTCCGCCGCGAGTCGTGTTGAGAGAGTTACATACTTCTCTGCCAGGTCTCTCGGAATCGTTGCGGCTCTCATCATGGCACGTAACTGGTCACCCATGGGACTTATTTGCTCTTTTGGCGAAAGAAGGTTGTATCGTGCCTTCAGGTCTGCATGTATCCCCCTCCAGCCGATTTTCAGCGCATTTTCGTATCCGGGGATGACATGGCCACTCGTAGCTCCCGAGTTCCCGTATCCGTGGTCATGAAACCATTTCATCTTTGCCCGAGCGCCCTTTTTCCCATAAATGAGCCTGTCTCTCTTCTTTGCCTCTTCTTCTGTCCAGCACATGGAGGTCTGAATATTGAACCTCGCACCAGCAATGAGATCTCCCGGAAGAATTTCCTGAGGAACATAGTTGATCAAGACTTCCTTTAAAAACCATGCCTTTCTCTCGGGGAGACTCCAGGACCAGAAATCCTTATCCAGTTCGACCGTGCGGGCAGCCTGATAAATGGACGACCTGAAGGTCTGCATAAAGGGATAGACCTCCGGCACGATGTAAAAGGTCATTTCGTCAAAGAGTATGTCCCACGGTGTACCTGTCGTCCAGGCAGTGTAGTCGTTATTCCATGCCCTTTCTGATCCCTTGAAATAGTAGTCTCTCAGCCATGTAATTCTGGGAGAAAGGTTTTTGGGCTCTTTGAGATTTGGTTGAAAGCTTTCTGCTCTATTTAGTTCCATGATACACCCCTTGTAAATAAAGAGTTTTTAGAAACAATAACTATGCCTTGCCAACAGCGGTGTGCCACCTCTCCAGGACCGCTTTTCGTTCATCATCGTCAATCTCAGGTTCAAAGCGCCTGTATTTGTTCCCCATACCGGTTATTTCGCTGGTGTTTTTTATGATTCCTGCGCCTATTCCCGCAAGAAATGCAGCACCCAATGCGGTTGCTTCTACCATTTCGGGTCGTACAATTGTGCATCCCAGAAGATCTGCCTGCATCTGCATCAGGAGGTTATTGTTACTGGCCCCTCCGTCCACCTTGAGACGTAACAGTTTCCGTTTGCTGTCGGATTCCATGGCATAGAGTATTTCGACATTTTGCAGCGCAATTCCTTCCAGCACGGCCCTTGCGAGATGGGCGCGATTTGTGCCACGCGTCAGGCCAGATATCAATCCTCTGGCATCTGATCTCCAGTGAGGGGCACCGAGTCCTACAAAGGCGGGAACCATGGTGACACCGCCAGTGTCGGGAACCTGCCGTGCCAGTTCTTCGATATCGGCAGCATTTTCTATAATATTCAAGCCGTCACGAAGCCATTGCACGGCCGCACCGGCTATGAATGTTGAGCCTTCGAGGGCGTAGGTGGTCCTGCCGTTCAGTTTCCATGCCACTGTAGTAAGAAGTTTGTTATTGCTGAAAACGGGTTCATTACCCGTGTTCATGAGAAGGAAGGATCCCGTGCCATAGGAGCACTTGGCCTCACCCGGTTGAAAACATGACTGACCAAAGAGCGCCGCCTGTTGATCGCCGGCAATGCCGCACATAGGAATGCCGTCAGGAATGCCTGGCACGTCTGTGGTATAACCGAAAATTTCAGTAGACCCTTTTATTTCGGGCAAAACATTCTTGGGAACTTCGAGAATGCTGCAAAGATTTTCATCCCAGGTAAGGCTTTCTATGTCCATCAAAAGCGTTCGCGAGGCATTTGTGACATCCGTTACATGGGTCTTTCCACCCGATAACTTCCAGACAAGAAAAGCGTCTATTGTTCCCGCCGCCACATTTCCTTTGGATGCTTCATTCCGAAGATTTCCTACATTTCTAAAAAACCAGGTCAGTTTTGTCCCGCTGAAATAGGGATCGAGAAGAAGCCCCGTCTTTTTCCGAAACATGTCTTCATGGCCTTTATCCTTTAGATCCTCACAGATATTGGCCGTACGGCGGCACTGCCAGACGATCGCGTTATAATATGGTTTTCCGGTTTCCCGGTTCCAGACTACCGTTGTTTCTCTCTGATTGGTAATGCCGATTGCCTTGATGTCCGAAGGATCGGCTCCGCTTTCTGTAAGAGCGACATCAAGGGATGCGAGGACCGATTTCCAGATGTCCTCGGGATCGTGTTCAACCCAACCCGGTGTAGGATAAATCTGGCGAAATTCCTGATAGCCCCTGGAAACAACATTAAATTGAGAATCGAACAGTACCACCGTAGTACCCGTAGTACCCTGATCTATCGCTAAGATTATATCTGGCATAGCTGGATTAGTTCTCCCTTAAATTCGAACATCGTTTTTTATGTTTCATGAAAAAATGATAATAGCAAGCAAATTACCCTCAGGTCAGAAGCAAATAAACAATATCTGTTGGATATATATTAAAGGTATGGTAAAAGAAAAAACAGCACAGACAGACAGGTCGTACATTATTTGGAAGCAAAAACACATAAAGGCAATTCCGTCAAAAAGATAAAATTTCCGGACAGCAATAAGCTGGGGATACTGCTGGGAAAGTATGACGAAAATCGCAAGGTTGTTGAGAAACTGAGAGGGGTAAAACTCAACGTCAGGGAATACACTGTTTCTATATCGGGAGACACGAATGACTGCGATCTCGTCAAAAATCTTTTGTCCCAGTTATATGGTATCATTGAAAAAGGCTACCCCGTCTATCCGTCCGATATCGATTATGCTCACAGGATACTTTCAAAAAACAGCTCCGCCAATCTTGAGTCGATCTTTCTTGACACCGTTTTTATATCGTCGAAAAAGAAAGTAATTACCCCCAAAAGCATGGCGCAGAAGTCGTATATAGATTCCATCAGGAAATACGACATGGTCTTCGGCATAGGTCCCGCAGGAACGGGTAAAACCTATCTCGCCATGGCAATGGCTGTTGGAGCGCTTCTCGAAAAAAGGGTGAACAGGATAATACTCACAAGGCCCGCTGTAGAAGCGGGAGAACGGCTTGGATTCCTCCCAGGCGATCTGTCCGAAAAGGTCAATCCCTATTTGAGGCCTCTGTATGATGCTCTCTACGACATGATGGATTTCGAAAGGGCGTCCGCGTTGATAAGCAAGGGCATAATAGAAGTCGCTCCCCTGGCGTTTATGAGGGGGAGGACATTGAATGATGCTTTCGTAATCCTGGATGAAGCCCAGAATACCTCTTCTGAACAGATGAAGATGTTTCTCACGAGACTCGGTTTCGGGTCAAAGGCCGTCATAACCGGTGACGTGACCCAGACTGATCTCCCTCCCAATAAAATATCGGGACTGATAGACGTAGTAGATCTTTTGAGGGAAGTTGAAGGGATCCGCTTTGTTTACTTTTCAGAGATAGATGTGGTAAGACACCGTCTCGTTCAGATGATTATACGAGCGTATAATCATCTTGACAAAAAGAAATCGACGACGGACATTGAATGATTGGTAAAAAATAAAAACAAATCCATGGCTATAAAAACCCCCCAAAAAAATGGGAAGAATAACGGGAACTCGGCAATCAACCCCGTTCACAGGCTTATTCAAGAAAGCCTTTCCTGGAAATGTGCCATAGCATTTTCGATGGGTCTTATTCTGTCCATCATGCTTTATCCACAAATTCTTCAGATGGCTCCTCCCGAATACAAAGTCGGGTCGATTA
>CAZRUU010000042.1:0-8992 GCA_964603235.1 uncultured Syntrophaceae bacterium
TTAAACAGGAGATAAGTATGAAAAGAAATCTTAATAACCTGGGTTTTACCCTTATCGAATTGATGGTGGTGATTGTTATCCTGGGTATTCTTGCGGGATTGATTGTTCCAAGAATAATGAGCCGCCCTGAAGAGGCAAGAGAGGCAAAAGCCAGGATACAGATCGAGAGCCTGGAAACCACCCTGAAGCTGTACAGGCTGGATAACGGAAGCTACCCATCCACAGAACAGGGCTTGCAGGCACTGACAGAGCCTCCGGAAGTAGGAAATCTACCCGGAAAATGGAGAGAAGGCGGATATCTGGAAAAGGGGAAAGTGCCAAAAGACCCATGGGGCAATGAATATATTTATCTCTGCCCCGGAATGCATAACGACTTCGACCTTATCTCCTACGGCGCGGATGGAGAGCCTGACGGCGAAGGGAAAAACAGCGATATAACGAGCTGGGATATCGAATAATAAACCATGAACTGTGAACTGTGAACTGTGAACCTTGAACCTAACAACCTGAGTAGTCACAAAGGTTTTACCCTGATCGAACTCAGTGTGGTCGTGTTTCTCATCGGACTGATGCTCTCCATCGCTGTCCCGAAGGTGCGTGATACAATGCTCAGCGACGGGTTGAAAACGGCAGTAAACCGCCTGACCGGTATGGCAAGGGAACTGAGAAGCGATGCGGTACGCAACCAGGTCGATTATATCCTCCGCCTGGATCTGGACAGCAATCTTGTCTGGACACATAGCGCCGATATGACACCGGAAGCAAAGGACGAGATGAGAAAACGCGCCTTCAAACTCCCGGAAGATGTGAATATACTGGATGTTTGCCGCTTCGGAAAAGAAAAAGTCACAGACGGAGAGACCCTGATCAGATTTTCCAGAAAGGATTACATGAATCCAGCTGTCGTGCACCTTGCGCAGAAGGACCGGCGCTTTACCCTGGTCTTTGAGCCTTTCCTCAGTTCCGTCAGAACCTACGATAAATATATTGATTTCCAGGATCAGATAGTAAATGAATAACGGAGGTTAATTCGACTTTAAAGGTAACCACTCACGTAGTCAGGCTGAGCAGTTACAATTCTTTTGCCAATTTTGCACGAATTTTACGACTAAGGGACTAAGGATGAATTAAATGAATCCAATTTTGACAAAACATGTCTGCCTGATTATTTGTGTAACTGCCACAATCTTATGGGTTTCTCCCGTATTCGCAACTAAGATTTACATCCCGGCAATCAAAGGAGAGCCCGGCCAGTCTGTTGAAGTTCCTGTCATGATCGATCATGTCGATAATCTGGCAGGCGTAAAACTGGTCATGGAATATGACTGCAAAATCCTTATCTTCAAAAATGGCTCTAAGACAAAAGAGAGTAATTCCCTGATGCATATCATTAATGACAAAAATCCCGGCAAATTGATTGTGGTTATGGCAGGTGCCAGGGGGATTAAAGGAAAAGATTTTCCGATTCTTACACTTACCTTTGAAATCAAAAAAGTTCTTACCGGAAATCATACCACAAGCATAAAAATTAATGATGTTCATCTGATGAGCGACCAGCTGAAAGAGATTAAGTGCAGCGTCATGGTAAATCCTCTGACTATTTCACGCTGAGTACTCTTAGTACACCCTCATGCATTGTTATGTCATTTGGGGTCTCGGACAGGGGTTCAAGATATTACTTGATTTTTTTGACTAATAGTGTCAGATTTCAACGGAGATTTTAGTTTGAAGTTATTATAGAAACTCTATCAGGGGGCGTGCTTATGTATTCCATATCCAGAGGTTTCTTTGCAGCTATCCTTATCGTCGTCATCTTAATTTTCTTACCAGGCAGTGCTAATTGTCAAAACGTCGAGCCTCTTATCCAGCAAGGTCTGGAACAATATAAACAGGAAAATTATGAAGAGGCCATCGATGTCCTGATCGAGGCGCGCAGACAAGACCCGGGATCTTCCACCGCTGCTTTCTTTTTAGGGCTTGCCTATAAGCAGGTAATGGATTACCCAAAAGCATTAAAACATCTGCAGGACGCAGTTGCTCTGATCCCCAGAATTAAAACGGCTGTGATTGAACTGGCAGATATTTCACTGCAACTGGGAAAGATCGAAGAGGCGAGAAAATGGATAGAAGTGGCCGAAGAAGAGAAAATTTTTCCTGCCAGAACAGCTTTTCTGAAAGGATTGCTTCTTCAAAAAGAGGGAAAGAATCTTGAGGCGATAAAATCATTTGAAAATGCAGTGTCTCTCGACGAGGCCCTTGCCCAGTCCGCCCAGTTCCAGATAGCTATTTGTTACATGAAGGAAAAAAAGCTGGAAGCGGCCAGAGATCGTTTCCGGGCGGCCGTGCTCTTTGATCCCCAGTCAGATCTTGGCAGTTTTGCCCGGCAATATCAGGATCTGGTAGAAAATAGAATGTTCCTTGAAAGGCCTTTTCGTTTTACACTGGGCCTCTTTGGCCAGTATGATACCAATATGGTGCTCAAGCCAAGTGAGTCAGCCCTGGCGCCGGGTGTAACCAATGAAAAAAGCAGGGTTATGAATACCACTTTCAGGGTGAATTATGTCCCAATCCTGAAAGGCCCCTGGCTTTTCAACGCCCAGTATGCCTTTATCTCCAGTCTTCACCAGAAAAACACCCATTCTCACGACTTTGTCGGAAACAGCATTTCTATTTATCCGGGGTATAATTTTGGCAGATTTGCCCTGAATCTGGCCGCTGTTTACAGCAGTACCATGGTTAGAGACCCAAGTTATAAAAAATATGTGGATTCTTTCAGTGTGGGCCCGCTGTGTCGGATACTTCTCAATCAAAACAATATACTGGAACTCTTTGCCGCTTACAATGTGGATGAATATAAGCCACCGTTGACGTCAGTTGACGACAGAGATTCTGAGGGGTTAGATACATATATCAGCTGGATATGGCTATTTCAAAATAATGCCTTTTTAAATCTTAAATATGAATTTATTGACCAGAACACTGACGGTGCAAACTGGGAAAACAACGGTCACAAAATTTCACTCAATACTTCCATGCCAATATTTGATAAAGTAAGCCTGCAGGTGAGCGGACAAGGGTATCTGCAGGACTTTAAGTATACTAACGCAACATTTAATACAAAAAGGGAAGATGATGTTTATACCGGATCAATAGGATTTACGTGGGAGTTTATTAAACATGCAAATCTTGTGGTTCAATATTCAAAGACCAGGGCAGATTCAAATATAGGTGTATATGACTATAAACGGGATCTTTACACTGCCGGCATTGAATACCGGTTTTGATCCACAGATTATACGGATTACTCCAATCGCTTTAAGAGGTGTAGCAACCCAACAATAAAGGAGGGTACTAAAATGAAGCGCATAACTTCTCTTATAATCTTTTTCATGGCCTTTCTGACTGTGTTGATTATGTTTCCCGGGGTTGCCCTGTCAGAACCTGTCGGCACATTTACTTATATCAAGGGGAGTGTGGATATCACCGCTCCCGGCATGAAGGCCGTGCCGGCCCGCAAGGGAGATGATGTAAATGTAGGCGACATTATCCGCACCAAGACCAATTCAAAAGCGGAGATCGCCCTTATAGATGGCAGCATCCTTCGTTTTGCCGAGAAAAGCCGGGTGGAAATTAATGAATATATAGTAGAGAAAGAACAGACCAGAGGAATTCTGAAGCTCTTCAGAGGAAAGATACAGAATATTGTAAAAAAGGCGGCAGGAGGGACTTTTGGACGTAAAACGCAAAACCGGTACGAGGTCCATACCCCGACCGCAGTTTGCGGCGTCAGAGGCACCAACTTTTTTGTCTTTCATCGGGCAAATATGAGCGGCGCAATATTCAAAGAAGGAAGAGGATATGGTTATAGTGTAGGCAGGCCTGGTGAGGTGAAAATGATCAAAGCAGGCCAGGCCATGATAGTTATAAGTCCTGACCAGCCCCCTGTTATAAAGCCGGCCACAGATCTTGAGATTGAACAACTTGTAGATGATACAGCCCCTTCAGAAGAGGGAGAGGCCGGGCCTGAGCCAGGATCTGCACCGGAGCCAGGATCTGCATCGGAGCCACCACCACCACCGGCACCAACACCACCACCGACACCGATACCACCACCTTACATTCCGCCGGAGCCTCAAGACACAACAACTTTGAGCAGCGCCCTGTCAACATCATCATTCTCTTTCCTTACTGAGGGCACACTCTCCGGCTCCATAAGCGATACGACAAATACAGGCACTGTCCAGGTATCCGGCACAGCCGATGCCATGCCGGGCGGTCCCTGGAGCGGGCCAATCAGCGGCAGTATGAGTGACGGAAGCGCGTTTTCAGGTTATTTGACGGGTGTTTCCGGAACCTGGGAAGGGCTGACCAGCAGTATTTATGTGACCGGAAGCGGCGCGGGTTATATTACCGATAGTCTTTCCGGCACTTACGATTCAGATACGCAAACATTGTCCGGAAGCGGACCTGCAACAAGGACATCTATTCTTGGAAATACAACCATCACCCCCGGCGCGCTGGATGATAATTTAGAGACGCTGGGTTGTATGAGTGGATCATGTACAGAAGGCTATCCCATTCCTGTTTTTAGCAGTTTAGCAATAGGAGGCTCAATCAGCCCTTCGGGAGATGTGGTCAATGGCGAACTTGTTGGAATTCCCATAGAAAGTGGCGGCAAACTCGGTGTCTGGAGCGTAACCACCAGTGGCGGCACTTACAGCAATGATGGAGAGCTCCCAAACTGGTCAGGCACGTATGGTCAATACGATTCCGATCCCGATTCCTATATGCTCGGTTCGATTTCCGGAACCGATGATCTGGCGGGCGATGATTTGCCGGGCCATGTGAGTATCAGTGGTGACCTGACCTATATGGATTATGAATTCCTGGGCAGTATCGATCTCAATTACCGTGGCGTATACGATGCCGAAGGATCTTATCAGAGTGTCGGTTCCGGCACTTATACCCTGGAGCCCCTTGCCCTGAGCGGGCAGATAGACGCGGCATACATCTATTGTGATGGTGATTATATAGACTATAATTACTACCACGAAGGTCTCATCGGAGCGATCGTATCGCCCTTTATTTCTGCAGCTGACGCTTACGATGTGGAACAAGGTACGCCGGGCACACCTGTGGATATCACGCTCATGGGAGAAAGTTATCCTGATGATTATATCACATGGGATGGATATGGCTATCTTGCTGGTGTTGGTGACGATAATAGTGAGGTTGCCTATGTCATAGGAGGCAGGACCAATAATACAGATAGTGCTGTGGAGGATGTGGAGGGTATGCTGGCCGCCTTTTACGTAGACGATACCGGCAATGCGGGCACACTCTCCGGTAACTTCGCTGGAAACTATTTTTCTGCACTTGAGATGTGGCAGGCAGAAGGCACGGTCACCGCTACGCAGAGGACAACAGGCGATGATCTTTCCAGTTACAATTATAACTGCGCATATATAGACGGTTATTTGTATGGTTACTTTAACGTTGATGCCGGCGGTGCGATATATAATGATAATAGCCTATATTATATCGGTTACGGCTATGCGGAGAGTTATACATGGTGGCTGGTGGAAGAATCCGATGGTTCCGACGAGCCTTGGGGAATATATAATATCGAACTCGGTGGCTACTATGGTTCCTCGACCAACGATTCCTGGACACTCCACCTCGGCGGGGATTACTGGAGGGTATTGGAGGATAATGAGTACTGGCTCGCCAAGGTCACAGGTAGCCAGTGGTCGGAACAGAGAATAGCCGGCACACTTTCAGGCAGATACCTGACCCCCACTGTCCTCGGCACAATCGAAGGCAATGTTCTTGGGAGTTACGATACTTACGACTCTGATCTATGGGAGGCCATAGCATTAGGGACATTTGAAGAAACCCCTCTTGCCTTCAGCAGCTCATTTAGTGGAGACACTTACAGTACCGTTGGCGGCACTTTTTATGAAGGTGATTTTGGAGGATGGAATGGATCATATTATAACGCGCACTATGATTACGACTATTTTGTCTCCGATGCAGACGTTCTTCTGTATGGCGAAAAGTGGGAAGATTACTATGAAAGAGATAGTGAATCTGGAGATATCTATCTTCCCGACGGCACGTATATCGGCATAACAGAAAATGCTCTCCCAACTTTTGAAAGAGGGTCATGGACTGTCGGCACCTATGATTCCGCTTTCTTCTCTGATCATCCGGATGACGGGGGCACCTGGGAACGCCAATGGCATGGATCATGGTCTTCTTTCTGCATTGCAGACAGCGGTGAACTTTCCGGAGTTATGGGTGGAACGGATGATCTGTGGATCTCCACTGATTCGAATCCCGCAGGCATAACCCTTATGGGCATGTACACACCAACAGATGGAGATTACATCAGACCTTCCATAACAGATGGAGATTGCATCAAACCTTCCATATTCGGTTTAGAGATTCAAAGCAGCGACATTACCACAGGGGGAAGCTATGCCGGATATCTGAGCGGCATTACTGATGGGATGCAGGGCAATATATACGCTGTTTATATTGATGATTCGGAAAATGCGGGCATCCTTAAAGGAGAATTCTCAGGAACTGTCTATCCAGATCTCGAAATGTGGGATGCATCAGGGACTGTTTATCCTGTAGAAATGACAACGAGCATTGGAATCTCACCTGATAACCTCATCGAAAATCTGTACAGTGGAATGATTGCAGGCTGGCTCTCCGGAGATTTTGACACTGCCGGCTCCGAACTCTCCAGCAGATCAGGATGGGGGGAGACACTTTCCATAAATGGGGAGGACTGGGGAGTATACCAGCTTTCCTTTGGATACGGTAACTATGCCTGTAATCCTGACTCGTCATTGACATGGACCGCGAGGGCCCTCGGGTATGCTGAGTTTGGCGTTCATGAGAGTAATGACACCACCGACCCCGGGAAACCTGACACGGGAATCTGGATGACTGATCAGATGAACGGAACCCTGTCAGACGGCATAATTACCGATCTTTCCGGAAAATTTCTCACCCTGACAAAATATGGCCAGATTGCGGGTGATTTGACAGGCACCTATGATAACAGTGGCGGCTGGCAGGCAGTTTCCTCCGGGTACTGGGAGAGCAGCCAGGCTCTCAAGTTCAACGGAATCCTTGGCGGAGATGATCTGGCAAGAATGGTAAAAGATTATTACGGGCACTGGGATGACGAGAATCCCGACGGTTCTTACTATAATTATGCCTACGAGGCCGGAGTTGAAGCAGGATGGTCTGTTGAGTATGATGTATCTACTAATACCGAAACCCATATTAATTATAACCCGGATGGAACCGCCGAGAAATGGATCGAGTATAGCAACGGAACACTCGAATACGACGAGTATGCTTATGATGCAGATGATTATATTAATGTAATAAAGACCCGCTCGAACGGAGGAGTTGTTGAGCCTAACCTTTACCCCTCCTACTACTTAAGGAATAGCGGTTGGCTTGGCGGTTCAATGGGCGGTCTTGATGATCTCTGGACAGCCTCTGCCGACGTCAGCGCTGATATCCGTTTTATCGGCGAGTATGATGGGTGGTATGACGAGGTGCTGCCGTCGGTCTTTTCCATGGGCATTAAGAGCTACAATCCATACGATGGCAGTTGCACCATCTGGAACCAGGATGACAATTCTCAAAATGGCGCGTATTACGGCTACATGGGTGGGCGTACCCTTGCAGACAATACACTGGAAGGGGGAATGTTAGCTCTTTATCTGGATGAGTCGGGGAATATGGGCTTTCTCAAGGGAAGCTTTGACGGAACCCTCTATCCTGATGGTGAGGCGTGGGATGGGACAGGAGGAATCTATCCTCTCGAAATAGTGCAGGCGACAGGTTTTAACGCATCTGATCTTTATCTTCATGATGGTGGTTTTATAAGAATAAATAACCCTGACTATGTTTATGGAGAATCCTATGGGCAGTTTTTTGATGGCAATTCGTTTGTCGGCAGTATAGTTTGTAAAGACTGGAATTCAAAAAACGTCGGCCTAAAGACAAACGATACACTAAGTCTAAACAGTCAGCTTTATAGCCAGTATTTCTCCGTAACATCAGCAATTCAAGGCGGTACTTATGCCGGCGCATTAGACCAATGGCGCCTTCCATTCTGGTCTTCTTTTGATAACGAAACACTAAAAGTAGGTGGCTATTTCTTGAGTTCCTCCGATGCCGCAGGTTCCTGGTCAAACAACCTGATCTCAGGCAAGGGGGTCGGAGCCTGGGTTAATCTGGAAGATGTGGTAACAGGTGTGTGCGGAGCAGATCTCAAAGGCACCTTCAATCCAGACAACACCACCTGGCAGACAGCAGCCATGTGGGCCGGCATCGACACAAGGACATTCCTGACCATGGCAGCAGACCAAACCACGGGCGCAGAAGGCATAGGGAAACTTAAGCAACTGAATATCCCCTGCATCGAGGTGGGGAGTGTAAAGCTTACAGGTAGTAGCGCGAACGAGAAGTTAACTAGGGTTGATATGAATGATGTAACCTTCTTTGCCTATTCTAACAACGCTCCTCCCAGGATCTGGGCAACCGGAGACGTGAGTGGGACTACAAATGGCACTGATCCTGCTGGCAGTACGGCACTGCTGAGCGGAACCAGTGTTGATAATAGTGTAAGTGTAGGTGTAAGCTTTCATATGAATAATTACGGTGATGCCGGAGGGAACTGGGATGCCAGTGTGTATGGTTCCGGAACGGTAGCCGATTATAGCATAGACATGAGCGGTGTTGCTGCAGGATCAGTTGGCGCGGCGGATACATTCTCCGGCACCGGAGCAGGTGAAGGCCATGAAACAGGTGTTGCAGGTGATGCAGTTTTTCCGCAATGATTAGGTGAAAAACGAGAGCATAGCCGAGCTGAATTATTCACTCTTTTCGAGGGGACAGAGGGGGACAGAGGGGACGTTGGTGAAATATTGACATTTCACTTTCTCTGTCTGGCCTGGTT
>CAZRUU010000043.1:0-8790 GCA_964603235.1 uncultured Syntrophaceae bacterium
GAAACCCTACGGAAGGCTTCAGAGGTTGCAGGGGCAATCATAGAGGAGGCGGCAAAGCCGAAAGAGGAAAAGGTGGTCAACTTTACGGATCATAAATGACGATCTTTCGGGGATAGGCTTCATGGGCCGACAAGCGGGGGAATCCCTCCCCGCTTTCCCGGAACAATCAAGGGAAGCCTTAAGAGGGAAAACGGGCAATGGAAGACAAAAACTCAACTTTCGATCATATTCTTAGAAAAATTGAAACCCGGTTGATGCCAGATTACGATTATTGGAAAAAGATGGACTATTGGACTCTCAATGAGGCGTGTTTTTTACTTATGGAAATAAATCCAGATGACAGGAAACATATAATTTATCCTAACAGAAATTTTTTTGAATCAATAATCATCCCAGGCATAACTTTATCAGAGGATAAATTTAATAAACTCACCCTTGATGACGTTGAACCCTGCGAAGAACCGAAGTATGCAAGTTTACTTGATGAGTGGATATCGGAAAAAAATCAAGAATATCTTAAAATTCGTGATTTAGCACTTAGATCGTATGTTGCAGATGATGAAAGAATGAAAGGTTACTTCCCTGATGACACCTATCTTGCGACTCAGAATAAGCCCCTAGGGTTATATGCGAACCAGATAACAATGCTTCCCCCTGATTTTCTTAATTGGGCTTCAGAAAAAGGGTATGCCATCCCAGAGCCTTTTCTTGAAATAACCTCTACAGAAAAACAACCAACAAGCAAGCAAGAAACTTCCATTGTTTCACCCCACCCGAATGATGACAAAAGAGAACAGTTCCCCGATGAAAAAGCGGCAGAGGAAAAAGAACAAATAAGCGACACTACCCCTTCTTTCATCAGAAAAGGCGAGTACTGGGAAGTTAGCCATGGGGGCAAGACGGAGATGGTCAGAAATCTTGACGGTATCAATTACATTGTCACGTTGCTTGAAAAACCCGGAACTTCTGTAACATGCAGAGAACTTCATCATATTTTACATGGAAATGTGCCGGACAGAGACATGTCTATTGGAGAGGCAATGGAAAGAGGTTTAGCGGGAGAGGGGGAGCTGAAGGTGGTTAATGATCCTGACACAGGAAGAAACTATTGGAAAAGGTATCAGGAGTTGCAGCGTACAAGTGCCAATGCAGGAGATGACCCGGAAGGTGCGGTGATTAAAAGCGAAAGTGAGAAAGAAATGCAGTCACTGTTGGAGGCATTGAATCAAAGGAGCTTTGCCGATCCTGACGCTAAGAAAGCCCAAACCAATATAACCCGAAGATTGGAAACAGCATATAAAGCTATCACCAAGGTATCCATGAAGAAAACAGGAAAACACCTGCGAAACTATATCAGGCCAGATGGGGCATATGGCTTGATATATAACGGAGACCTCACGTGGAAAATTATCCGATGAAATAATTTTACCAAAAGAAAATTTCTCATTGAAGCCATTGCAACGAATTGATTGCAGTGGCTTTTTACTTTTTATCCTCCCTCCATCCTCCCTCAAGGGGGGGATATCCTCCCCAAAAAGTAGGAGATGGTTTACAAACACAAGGAGGTTCTTCTATGGAAACCAAAGTGAAGTACTTAAACGAAAAAGAAGCATCAAGCTTAACTGGCATGGCGCTGTCTACGTTACGCAATAACCGACACATGAGACGTGGCATACCATATTGTAAAATATCCAGGTCGGTGCGGTATTGCTGGCAGGATATCATCGATTACATGGAAGCCCGAAAAATACACCCGGAGGAAATGGCATGAACACTGAAGAATTTTTAAGCCACCTCAAAGGTGTGAAAAGGGCGGGGACTGGCTGGTCAGTACGGGACTTTGAAAAACGTTTTTACCATGCCCGTGACCTGACAGTAAATTCACTGCCGGGAGGGAACAAATGAAACCGCTGACACCTCAAAAAGAGAATATTCCTGAGGAACTAAAGGCGATTCCCCATTGGGTAAATTGGAAGCTTGAAACGAGGGACGGAAAGCTGACAAAGCCGCCGTATAATGCGAAGACCGGAGGCTATGCAAAAGCTAATGATCCTGAGACCTGGAGCGATTTTAAAACTGCTTTTAAAACATACGAAAGCAACGGCCATAACGGTATTGGTTTTGTATTGAGTGAAGATGATCCGTTTGTGGGTTTTGATTTGGATCACTGTCGAAACCCTGAAACAAAGAAGATCGAAAAGTGGGCACAAATCATTGTGGAGAATTTGAATACATACACTGAAATATCCCCCTCTGGGTGTGGGTTGAGAGGATTCCTGGAAGGTAAGCTCCCGCCGGAAGGACGAAAAAAAGGAAACATCGAGTTTTACGAAACTCACCATTATTTGACGCTTACCGGGCGCATCCTGAAAAAAGATGTGTCAATTGAAAACAGACAAGCGGAACTACTCAAAGTCCATAAGGATGTCTTCGGAAAAACAAAGACTAAAGATCGACCTGCCGACTATGGAAAACACTTTTCAAATCCTGGGGCCGCAGTTTTATTGAATAAGGCTTTTCAGTCTCAAAACGGCGCGAAGATTCAAAAATTATATCATGGTAACTGGAGCGATTACCCTTCACAGTCAGAAGCAGATCAAGCCTTATGTTTCTATTTGGCTTTTTGGTTTGATAATGACTCAGGTGTGATGGATGAAGCCTTTCGGAACTCAGGGTTAATGCGGGAAAAATGGAATAAACAACATTATGGAGACGGCCAAACTTATGGTGCGATGACAATTCAAAATGCAATCAATCACACTTCGGAAACATACCAGCCGGGAAAGGCTTCAAGGGAACCTATACAAAAAGAGAATGAGGGCATAAACATTTTAGACGCCTTAAATTCAAATGAGGACGGAGACGCGCTTCTATTCCAGGAGCGACAACAAGGCAAATTCATCTATGACCATTCCTTACAAACGTGGTTCTATTTTACTGGCCATTCATGGAACGAAGATACAACAGACAAGACAACCGCAGTGGTCCAGTCGATAATTGATCCATATGTAGGGGAAGCACAGATACAAGCAGGTGCAAAACTCGATGCTGTAAAGGTTGGTAATTCAGAGCTTACGGGGCAATGTGGCAAACTCGAAGGCCTGCTTCTGAAGCGTATTAGAGCTTTACAGACAATAAAGAGAAAAGCCGCTGTTTTGAATCTGTCCGCAAGGATCGGTAGTAAACCTCTATGTGTCGCCGGGAACGAATGGGATACAGATCCCTGGCTTGTAGGCTGTAAAAATGGGGTTATTGACTTAAAGACCGGGGCACACCGACCAGGTCGACCAGAGGATTATATAAAAACCACGGCACCTGTTGACTGGTCGGGCTTAGATGCACCCTGCCCGCAGTGGGAGAAGTTTATACTTGAGATATTCGACGACGATGGAGATCTTGCTGATTATGTCCAGCGGCTTCTGGGATACGGATTGACAGGTCTAAATGTGATCCATATTTATGTGATTATGTGGGGCTTGGGTCGGAACGGTAAGGGAACTTTACTGGAGACACTGAAGCATGTTCTGGGGGATCTAGCATACAAGGCAGAGGCCGAACTGCTACTCGATCAGAAGTTTGGCAGGCAGGGTGGAACACCCAACACCGGAACGCTGCAACTCCGTGGAAAGCGGATAGTGTGGGCCAGTGAAACCAACGAGGGACGCCGATTAAACACTGGTAAACTGAAGGAATTAGTTGGCGGTGATACACTAAATGCCCGACCGATGTACGGCAAAAGACATATAGAGTTTTCACCGACACATCTATTACTACTACTCACAAATAACAAACCCCAGGCACCGGCGAACGATTATGCTCTGTGGCAGAGAATATCTCTAATCCCATTCGTTTTGTCCTTTGTGGCAAACCCCACAAAACCGAATGAACGGAAGGCAGACTTAAATCTAATAGAGAAACTCAAAAGCGAGCGTTCAGGGATCTTAGCGTGGCTCGTTAGGGGGTGCTTGAAATGGCAGGCAGAGGGACTCGACGCACCCGAAGCGGTGAAAATAGCAACTAACGAATACAGGGAAGACGAGGATCTGATTAGCAAATTTATTACAGAGTGCTGTGTAGTGGGTGAAACATACGAGGTAAAGGCTGGGGTACTATATCAAGCATACAAGACATGGTGCACGGATCAAGGACATTATGCAATCAATGGCACACGATTTGGGCTAGAGATCAAAAAGAAGTACGACTCAGACAAGAGTCAATATGTCTATTATATAGGATTGGGACTTATCCATGATTAGAGGGTTTAGACACTTTATAGGTAAACTTTCTTTTGACGTTTTTATGTTTCCCGTGGGGAGTTTCACTAAAAACTGTCTAAACTATCTAAAACAGTCTCCCTGTTTCAGGGATGTAATAAGGGAAGATTAACAGTGAACTTCGATAAAGATATCGTGGGAGTTGGGGGGGGATGATGGCTTGTGATCTTTGCCACAAAGAAAACGAACGGGTAGACAAGTCGGTAAAGTCTTATATCTGTTCAGTGTGTGTTCAGATTTTAAGCAATTCCCCGCAAGATAGCCTTAAACGAGCATACGATCTTGCGATAAAACACGGGTACAACGACAAGGCGAGAGCCATACAATCTTTCATGGAGGTAAGCGATGAACCAGACAACAAGCACACTGCAAAACGTACTATCAGAAAAAGAGCTATGCGAATTATTCGGCATGACAAAGGAGCAAATCGGAGTTTTAAGAAATCAGAAAGGACTCCCCTACATAAAACTGAGTCAGACCAACAGGCTTTATTTTGAAAAAGACCTGATCGAGTTTTTCCAAAAGCAAAGGACGGTTCTTAATAGGGATGTGGAAGAATAAAACAGGGGGTATATACCGAATCGTACACACGCACAGATTCACGCAGGAACACACAGCTTCGCATAGCGACACGATTTTTTAGGTTGGTATGTTTGTATAGGTGGCAAGTAAGGAATCCATAAAAAGGGTACATGAGTCAAAGGAAACTGTTTTAGAAAATTGGCATGGCAACTATGTAAATCGTGGAATCTTTACCCGTAAAAAGCTGTGGACATGATTTCGGCAAAATAAAGGATAGAAGAAAAATAAGGCACACGACCTAGAAGCTGTGTGAGAAAGGTGAGAACATGAGCAAGAAACAAGGGAAAAAACTTACAGAAAAGCAAGAACGTTTTATCCGGGAGTATTTGATTGACTTCAACGCTACACGAGCAGCTAAAGCAGCTGGGTATAAGGAGAATACAGCTTATCAGATTGGGCATGAAAACTTGAGCAAACCTGAAATACAGGAGGCAATCCAAAAAGAGATTGAAAAGCGAAACAAGCGCACAGAGAAAAAACAGGATCGAGCCGTTGAAATGATCGAAGAAATCGCGGAGATTGATTTTTCTGACTACGAAAAACGCAGAAATATTAGAGGAATTGAACTATTAGCAAAGCATCGCGGGTTGCTGCTAGATCGGAAAAAGTTAGAACTCCAAGATGGTCCCGGTAATATATCGGGGATACAAATCACGCTTGTTAAACCTGGAGAGAAGGATTTGGATGAAGAAGATTAGTAATAAAGAACTTCAGCAGAACATCAAGACCAGCCTCTCAAGACTTCCTATTCCTTTTCGATACTCAAAACTTTTACGGTGTCTTTTTGAGGATGAATATCTTGAGCCTGGTGGTTTGAGGTGGTGGTTCGAGATGGTTGTATTGCTCGTGTTGTGGGCAATTCTTGTTTGTCCACCGATAGTATGGTTGGCAGCCAAGACGCAAGGATAGCGCCTAATATTACGCCGACAAAACCGGTTACTATTGAAATCTTAACGAGACTAGATTGTTTTTTGAAAATTTTTAAATTCATCTCATGCTGTATTCTTATGATTTCTTGGTTTAATTCGTGCTGTACTATTCTTTCACGTCTTCGCCATTCATTCTGGATGATGATAGGCCCTACCTTGTCGGATAATAAAGAAGCGTGTAATTCAGCGAGTTCACAGTCTGACATTGATTCAAATATACTCTTTTGAGGAATGCCGTGAAACACTTCAGCAACAATTTCATTTCTTGGGTTTTCTGTGTGATCTGTCATGGTTTGGCCTCGCTAACGACTGCGGGAAAGCGACTGGTTACACCTGGAGAGTAGTTTATTTTCACGCTGATGAACATGGCATTTTTTCTCCTCTCTGGCGTTTTGTTTCTCATTTTTGCTTAATGAATTTTTTGGCTAAAAAGTAAGCTACAATAGCAATTATGGTAATAATAACTAGATGTACAATAATATCCTCAACTCGGATTGTTGCGCCAGACCTTGGGGGTTGTGCTATAAACGAATATCCAAGATAGCGGCGGTAGCCAGAACCGTACGTAAGCTGCCAAGGAACGATCAAAATAAACAAGCCACACAAAACACCATAGACAATTAAAATAATTTTGTTTTTTGTTTCCATAGTAAATCTCCTTTTTTGGTCTTGGCGAAAGTGTAAAGGGATAAGACTAATAAGCCCGGACAACACGAAACCCGACGTCGTAGTCTTTGTAGCCAGGCTCGAACCCGTCGCGACACGCCGACCGAATGTTCCTCACGTCATCGCACCAAGCACCGCCGCGAAAGATACGAACCCACCACCCACGGCGATGTCCCTCAGGATCAGTAACATGTCTTTCCGGATAATCCCCGTACCAGTCCTCACACCACTCCCAGACATTCCCATGCATGTCGTACAGGCCCCAGGCGTTTGGTTTTTTTTCAGCGACAGGATGGGTTTGTTTCGACGAGTTACTACTGTACCATGCATAGGCACTTGCTTGTAAATCACTGGAGCCAAAGCTGTACCCCGTCGGACTCCCGGCCCGGCAGGCATACTCCCACTCAGCCTCTGTGGGCAACCTGTATTTATCTGTATCTTCACTCCGATTGAGCTTCTCGATAAATGCCTTCGCGTCGTTCCAGGAAATGTTCTCTACTGGGTGATTGTCTCCTTTAAATTCCGACGGGTTGTTCCCCATGATCGACTTCCACTGGATCTGTGTTACCTCTGTGGACTGTAGATAAAATCGACGGGTTATTGTAACTTTGTGCTGTCTCTCGTCGCTCTGTCGCTGTTGTGCACCCGCAGGGCTCCCCATAATAAAATCTCCCCTCGGTATAAGTACAAACGTCATACCAATGGTGTTTGTAACGTACGTTTGACTTCCGGCAAGGCAGATAACTGGGCACACACATATTAACACCGCCAATATACAAATAGTTTTTTTTAAACTCATGGTGAACTCTCTCCTTGATTAAAGGATGTAATCGTAAGTCCTTGCCATCCATAAAAATATAACGAACACGACCATTTGTTAGGGGGTATTATGCAGGTCCGTATAACATCCCATTCTTCGTTCTTGTGATCACAATTTTAATTTGAGCTGTCCACAAAAAACAAAAGCCCCATCTCTCAGTTTGAGAAACAGGGCTGAATTACGACCAGGCCATAATCTCCCCCTCTGGGGATTACAGCTGTTCAAAAGTACACATAATGCGCTCAAGATGAACAATATGTTAAGTCACTAACTCTATGATGGTATCTTGTCAAGGGATATTATGGTGAGACTTTCAAGGGCTAATAATCGATTTTTCTATGAAAAGGTTTTGAGGACTTGCAGGTGGCGTCAAGATCCTACGCATGTCATTTTTTATTAAACGTACGCACTCAGTTCAAATACAAAGCTTCAGATCGAATTTCCGGATCAGTTTATTGAATACGGATAGAAACACGCAAAGGCGGGACAGCTTATTTTCAGTTCCTATGAAATCCAGATGTCTTCCTGAAAGCAACAAATCCCATTTTACTGAAGAAATGCAAAACTTCAATTGGTAAGGATCAAAAGTCCGCCAATCCCGATTATTCCTGGGGTGCCTGCATTCAGTCATGACGCCTCATGTATAATGAGCGTGCAGGAGAGGTCTGAAAATGCAATCACGACGAATAAAACAATCGAAAAGCGGATCGCCCTCTCGATACGGTGGGTATCCGGGCACATTCCCTGGTACGAGATCCCCGATGTTCATCTCATGGTATAAAGACCTCCTTGTATGGAGCAAGCCCGGAACAAAATACAAACAGGGTAATCTCACCGTTTTCATCCAGAGGTACTTCCAGATCAAACGTGCCAAGGTTGTTGCCGCAACTGAACATGTTCTGACCATTCGCCAGCACCATTGTGCAGAGAGGAGTCCCTTCATAGGTCACGGTTCCGCTGATCCTGACATAGTCGGGATTGATGGTACCCGCCTCTGTCTGCACTGTTACTTCCATCTCCTGGCTGTCAGGAGGTGCAAGGGACATAGCAATATCAAAATTCTGTGCCTGACCTGGGGTAAGGATAGCCTTAAAGGGGGCAAGCCCCGAACAAAACCCGTACAGGGTAATCTCTCCGTTGGCATCCAGAGGTACTTCAAGGTTCCAGAAGCCAAGGCTGTCACCGCAGGTGAACATGTATTGCCCGTTGGCAAGGACCATCGCACACAGAGGGGTGCCTTCATACTGAATGGTTCCGCTGATTGTGGCCCAGTCGGCAGCATTAACCGGAAGGTTGACTAATCCACTCCCATACACATTATCTTTTCCCTGAGCTCCTAAATCAATTGCATTCTGCTCAAGGTAATTTTTTATCTGACTGGGAGACCAGCCTGGATAGGCTTGTTTAACCAAGGCACAGGCTCCTGCCACATGGGGACAGGACGCAGAGGTGCCTGGAAAACCATCGGGATAAGCACCATATGTATAGTCGGATGTTGATACTCTATCAGGAGCCACAA
>CAZRUU010000044.1:0-8632 GCA_964603235.1 uncultured Syntrophaceae bacterium
GATGTGTCGCTTCCTGTTCCTTCATAGGGTATTATTCCGTCATTTACACCGGCTATGATAACCCGATCAAATTCAAGGCCCTTGACACGATGCATTGTTGCCAAACGAAGACCCTGAGCCCTTCTGTTCTCAGCCTCACTCCGTCTGATCAGGTAAGTTGGGATGCCGCTTTCTCCGATTGCACTTTGATATTGTTTCAAAAGATCATTGTTTCGAGCTACTAGACACACTTCGGTCAAGAAACCTCCCTCAGCTTCAATCTGCTGAAGGCGCCGTATGATGAATTTAACTTCGTCCTTGAATGACACGAAGTGCTGGATCTCGGGAGAAACACCCTTCAGCAATGACTTATATCCCCTTTGATCATCCGTGCCGCCATCTAGATCATCAAAACTCATGCCCTCAAGTAGTTTAACGGCCCATTTACGGGTCTCGTCCGTTGTGCGGTAATTAATCCTCAGCTTTCTTCCGCGGCCGCGGATATTAATATCACATCGGCTAAGCACAACTTTATGCCGGTAGATACGTTGATGTGCATCACCAACAATAAAGATGTCATTTTTATCGGCGCCAGGGATCATTTGCCTTATTAACTTGAACGCTTGCACTCCCATGTCTTGGGCTTCGTCGACAATAATAGCCCGATAAGGCAGTATGCTTCCCCTTGTTTCTAACAGTAGTCTTGCATCTCGCATGGCATCATCCGCCTCTTTCAGACCATGTTCATTAAGCAATATTCTGTATTCCTCAAATACGGGCCATATAGTCTCCCGTGTTTTGCGGTTCAGCCTTATCCCGCGACCCAGGCGAGATGCTTTCATATATTCGGCAATTGACGTTATGCCCTGGGGCTGGATTACCCGTTCCCATTCCTCCCTGTAAAAAGAATCAGGCAGATCAAGATTGGCAGGTTTCATATTCAACGCTTTGTCCCACAGGGGAGCTGTACGTCGTCCATAGTCGATATCATAGTTATAGCTATTGCGCTTCAGGAAGTCGGATACCCACCTGTCAAGATTGACAACGTCGATTCGACGCATTGTTTTCTCACTGCATATTTTACTCAGATTGTCTTTAATATCGGCTGCAAGGTTACGTGTGAAGGTCGTAAACAAAATACGGTCATTCTCACCAGTAAATATTTTCTGCGCCAGCCACTTGGCACGATGCATAGCGGCCACAGTCTTACCAGTTCCTGCGCCGCCAAGCACCCGGACAGGGCCGTTCCACTGACGTTCTACTAATTTTCGCTGGGAGGGATGGAGGAAAACCCGCCATTTCTCGAGCGGAGCATTCAGAATGGCTGCCAGTTCCAGATCCTCTTCCACCATGAAGAAACGACGTTTGGAGTCGGGGTTGTCCAGGGCCTTCTCGTAATCATTTGTATCGACTGTTTCCTCTGCTTCCGCCGCTTCCATTTCTCGGAGTACTTCCTCAAGGGAAAATCCCGACGCTATAAAAAATAATGATTCGTATGATTCTTCGGGCAGATATTCAGCAATTTTGTCAAGTTCTTCCTCAGTGTTGAGACCACGAACGAGAGGAAGCAACGTTTCCGGTACACCCATGCGTATCAAATGCCGATTGGGAATATCAGCAAACAAAGTACCCTTAGCCTGTTTTGAAGTCTCGTCACGCAATTCCTGTGCAGATTTTGCATCCTCAACATCAATGACCTGGAGGCTGCCCGTTTCGGGATGGATCTTGTAAACTTTGTTTTCGGCCCATTCGTATGCCTTGTCGTGATGATCCACCCAGAGAAGCACATAAACGTTGCCGGTTTTCGGCTTTAGGACAATGCCCCTGTAAGACTGATCAATGCGCACAGAACGCAGGTTAGGATCCTTTGCTTTCTGAATCTTCTCATAATTTATACCGGGCAGAGTCGGATCTGATCGGAACTTATTCACAAAATCCAAAACCTTTGCCTGCTGTTTTCTGGGAATACCGGAAAAAGCAGTTAAAAAATCTGATGCAACAGCAACTTTAATATTGCTTCTTGGAGTAGTCATCTATCATGGACCCCCTGTTAGACTTTGTTTAAACCGATATATGCCTCAGGATCATCAACGACCGCGGCCAATGAAAAGACCTGCCATCCGGCTTTCTTGAATACATCTGCATATGCGAGTTCATTTTCCTGAAGAAAAGCAATTTTTTCGACTTCCCAGGCCAATTCAGCAGTTGCCACGATCTCACCAACATTATCAACCAATTCGTACCCGACCTCCGGTATCGGCCACCCATTCTCAGCCAGACTATCAAGCAACCCGTGAAGTTCCACACCTGTTACGCCGTGAATGTCCGCCCAGGAACCATCTGCCGCTTCTTTGTCTGATACGACGGGCGCTTCTCTGATCTTGATTCCATCATAAGCATGATCTTTCAGACCCTCCTGTGTAACAAAGAAGGCGTATGGTATAAACTGGAACAAATTATAAAGTCGAAGATAACCGTTCCAGACATTCTCAAATTCTTTCCGGTCTCTATTTTCGACCTGGTCGTATAAACAACACGCTAATTTAATTCCGTTAGCATTGCTATGCTGGACTTCTTCCTGGCTGGCTAAAACAAAAAGCCTAAGAGGCACATCATCTTCCTGCTCCTCAGGCTCAAAAATGCCATATATACACGGATCTTCAACATCCTTAAAAAGTTCGATCATTTCTTCCGGTAAGGTTTTTTCGAGTTTTGTCGTCCACTTCTTCAATACATCAGGATCGGAAAAGGCTTGAGGATTAAGATTTATCAAGCCATGAACAAATGCATATAGCTGCCAGGCCCTTTCATCGGGGTTCGATAGAAAACGCACCAACAACTCAAAACTGTCAATCCTGTGAACATCCCTGAAATTCTCAATCTCAAATCCTTTTAAAAATTTACCAAAATTATTACCACTTGGCTTTCCTTTAGGGTCTACGTAGTTTCTGAAATAGTCGGAAAGGGCATGATACCTGTTTTCCACATCCTTCCAGGTCAATGACCACACATTATACCGGCCGCTTTGAGAAATGGACATACGCTGGGCCATGTCTTTACCAATACGACCCTTGTGAAAAAAGAATCCGTCTGTAAAAACCACTATTGGTTTGGTGCTTTCCTGCGACCGTGCCGGATAAAATATAAAATCCGCACGGCTCGCGATGCTGACATTATCCCCAGTGCCGAGATTCACCTGAGGTTCGATATACCATGCACGCATGCCTGTTTTGAGAAAGTATCCCGGTTTGCCATTGACCAGTTCCTTGCTCAGAGTTACCGGCAGATCATCTGTACGCGTACGACGGAGTGCTTCAATAAAGCGCACCTCAAGTTCACTATCAAACAGACTATTTACATGCACGTTTTTGAGAGTTTCTGTCTTGACCAGATTATCCCGGTGCTTCAGGATTTCAGACAGCAGTTCTATTGCGGCATCCCGCGAGGTTTCTGCCATGTGATAGCTGCTTCGATAGGCATAAAGACAGCGATAGCATCCGTCCTTTCCCGGATCCTGATTGCATGTGCATGTCCTAAGCGATTCCAGGGCCAGATCGAAGACTTCCAATAGAGGTTGTTCCGATCTCATAAGCTGTTTCAGATATCCGGTCCCGCCCGGTATCGTATCGTACAAAACCAGATATTTCTTTCTGTATGTTGATTCGGGAACGGGTTCCTCATAAACAGTAGTCTGAAGATGAGATATGTTGTTGCCGAATTTTTTCTTGAGGCCGAGCTGTAGCGCTGCGACGAAAGAATGCAGCTTACGTTCGGATCCCGCAAAGGTGGTAACGGGCAGCAGCATCCGTATTGCTTCAGACGAAAACTCCCTGTAAAGGTACACACAATCGGTCAGGTTTTTATCTGACTCCTGATCACGCGCGGTGCATGTGAATGCATGCTCGATTTTTCCCTCATGATTCTGGACTTTTCCGCATTGCCGACAGATAGTAAACCCCTTTCTGGGGAGCTCTACCCCGGCTATAACCACATTTTCACCGGCCTCGCCTTTCTCCCCAAAGTTGATCTCCCTGAAAGATGCCTTCGACAGAAACTCGAATCCAAAAGGCAGTTCTTCGCTATCTACCTTATAGGCATCCGTAATGTGTTGATCCTCAAAATCGAGCATCATCTGTTTGTTATAAAAGCTTGGTATTCTGTCGTCATTATCATCTTCTATTCGACTTTCCCTGTCGGATGTCGTTGCAAATACCTGCCGCATACGGAGCATACGGCGCAGCTGTCCCTCGTCTGACCAGAGAGCGCTACCACAACGGGGACAAACGGGTTTTTCCTCCTCTTTTCCGAGCAATTCCGTGTGGGAGCAATCGTTGCAAAAACGCCATGTTTGCACCTCCGACAGTTCCATATCTACCTGATCCACCTTAACCTTGCGCCCACCGGCATAAAAGTGGCTGTCCGGGGCAAGCTCATCAATAGCGCTTACCGCAGGCCTTTCGTACTCGTAGGTCCAGACATCGTAATTTCTGCCACCTTCCTGTGTTTGCTCCTTTTTTCTATGAATAACTGAGCGCAGCATTACACCTGCCTCCGGAAACGCGTAATTTGGAATGAGACCTTCGTCGGTGAAAAAATTCAATGTATCACGGCTATTGATTCCGGAAACAAGAGCCTGGAGGGCACTTTTTTCACGCTTTAGACCACCAAGCTCCTCTTCATATTTGCGATCTCTGGCAGGGTCTTTTTCTTTATTGCGTATCTTGCTGTTCAGGGTGCGGATCTTCTTGCGCAACGATTCACGTTCACGGTGCAGGTTGTACAGACCTGTCATTATCTTGTATCGAAGACTGTCCTCCCACGCACTGTCTCCTTCAACAAAAACCTTCAGATGCTCAACAGATTCACTGGTTAGCGTTTCTGAAAATATCTCTACAAAACTATTAAACAAATCTGTTTGACTGTTTTCAATAAAGCGGAGAAAGTTATGAGGAAACCTCCGGCAATCAACCGGCTGCAGTTTACTTAAAACCTGTCCGATCTTGGCGGGTAAGGCAGCTTCGGTAATGCCTGATTCCACCCAGCGATCAAAACAAAACGCTGTGAATTGTCGTTCTAAAACGGCAGACGCGTTCAAAAATACATCCGGCGTATCGATACGACCGGCAATCATTTCTTCGGGGTCAGCAAAAAAGTACAGATCGTGCGGCCGTGCATTGGCAACGGTAATATTCAGCGCATTTCCGTCACGGCGGCCAGCACGTCCGATACGCTGCAGGTAATTGGCCTGTGCCGGCGGAACCGAACAAAGCACAAGTGACGAGAGATCACCGATATCAATTCCCAACTCCAGGGTTGGCGTACAGGAAAGGAGATTTGGATTACAGGGATTCCGGTTTTCCCCGTCACCGGATTTGAATCGTGTTTCCAGATCCTCCCTGTCTTCACGTGTTAGCAAACCGGTGTGTTCTCTGGCGAATACTCGTTCTACGTCACCTGTTGCATACAGCTTGCCATAGTAATCAGCACGTACCTCCTGCTTCTCATAAATGCCGCTACAGTGAAAACGCAGACAGGGCGCGCCATCCCATGAATCCCGTTCAGAAACAGGCACTGAAACGTTGTGACTGCAGCGTCGGCATTGAAACTGAATTACCTGATCGCTGACCCGCAAGGCCTCAGGTTTTATTCCCCACACCCGATCATTCCTGATCTGTCTTTCTTCAAATAGCTCCTTATCCACCAACGTTTTGAGAACGAGATCATAAACCCTGCCAGTAACAGCACTAATCAGAGGATTGATCTGAGTAAAACACTTATCTGCCCAGGATTGATACCATGTCTTTCGGTTTGCTGATCTGCTTAATAGCTGATCAAAACGTGTATCGCTTCTTGTTGTCAGAAACACCGGCGCCCGAGTGCTAGGACCAAAATTCGGCATCCATTTGATGTGTTGTTGGGTGATTCTGTATGTACTACCCCAGCCCTCAATATAGCCTTTGAGTATCGGCTGCAGAATAGCCCCATGGTTTTTTAGATGAACGAAAAAGCCCACAAGAAATCGCCGCAGAGCCATTTCATCGAGACTACGCATCTCCCCTATCTCGTTTCGCAGTATCTCAAGAAGCAGGGCTGTCGTTTCATCAAGAAGCTTCGTGTCGACATGTGCCACGGAAGAACCTGTCTTTTCCAGCGTACGGCCGATGCGCGCGCTGAAACCATACTCACTGTTTATTTCCCACCCTATGCGTCTGTCCACATAAGTACGTAAAGTGGAACCTTCCGGCAAGTGACCATTTTTTTCCAGATAGCCATAGTCCTGGAACCACGACATGTTAGGCGCTAAAAAGGTGGCGACATAGGTATTTTTATCCATACGATTGGACCAGTAACGAATAAATGCCCCGGGTAATTCAGCCAGTGTTAGCCCTTTACCCTCATCAGCCACAAACTTCTGAAGAGCGCTTCGAAAATTAAATCGATAGGTTCGCCCGGCAAAAAATCCGGCCCTGTGAGCGGCATCCTGGACAGAATCCGAAAAGGTAAGCAGCTTTTTGTCATCGTTGAAGCTTGATGAAAAGAGCTGTGAGATTGCTACGCTGGTCAGACTGGCCGCCCTGGAACCTATAAGGGTAAGGCTGTTAACTCCTCCGCAAAACGGACAATTATGTAAACCGATCATTCTATTTCTGCGACGTACCCGCGTATTTGGGACAAAGACACGGATAAGATTTCTATGGTTACAATTGGGACAGACTTCCGGATTTGCCTGTGACGTGAGATGCAGGCAGGAAGGGCACAAATGATAAAAGTTACCGTCTAATCCCAGTTTATGGATATCTCCGTCCTCTGGAAAGAGAAAGACTACTTTGGGATCATCACTGAAAAACCCGATGTAAATGGACTGTAAATCCATGAGTACCGCAGAATCATTCTCCCTTTTCAACCCGGCCCACCCGACACTTCCACACTCGCGACAATGCACCACAGGTAAGTGAACCTGCAGCTGTTCTTCGTTAAGGTCATCCGCAAATCGCAGGCGGGGTTTTGGGGATACCTCTCCCACCATCCGGCGAAGTTCTCTCAGCCAGTACTGCAAGCGTACATACAAGAAAGGTTTTGTAGCGTTTTCGTTTTCGTCTTTCCATAAGCGCGCCTCTGATATCAGCGCCAGCATGCTGTTTAGAAGATTGGTTTTATAGATGGGGTCAGCATTCTGAAATCCGGGCGTCACCTTCTCCAGTTCAGCGACAATTTCGTTACAGTCACGAGTACCCCCACCAAGCACCTTGAGGAGATTCTGAAAGAAAATGTGTGTTCGAAGTTTTTCAGATAGATCAACACGCCATTCATCCTTTTGAAAATCTTCTTCATGAATCTCCGCTCCAAGCCACAGTTGGTGTTGTGCCTGAATATATTCTCTGTACCCATCGTATGACTCAGGATCGAGCTTGTCCTTTTCGTCCTCAGGAACGATATCTATTCGCGAAATGAGACTTCGCTCCAGAAATTCCCCGGCGCCGAGTCGCAGCTCATTGATTGTTGCACTCTCTTCAAAGACCTCACCGAATATCTTTCCGGCATAATCAAGAAGGCTGCCCTGTTCGGCTTCGCCACCCAGAGTTGCCGAGGTTCCAACACAACAGACAAACTCCCGTGGCGTATGAAGCCTCGCCTTGAGGCGGCGCAAGAGACAGGCCAGATCAGTACCCTGGGCGCCATCGAAGGTATGCAATTCATCGACAACCAGGAAGCGCAGGGTCTCCGGCCCGTTTTGTTTCCAAAGCGGGAAATCCTTCGCCCTCACAAGGAGATAATCCAGCATCTTATAGTTTGTGAGCAGAATATCCGGCGGCTTGAGACGCATCGTATCCTTGTTTGTAATGATGCCGTCCGGACTCATCACCCTGCGTGTATGCGGATCACGTTCGTTCTGACCGACATAAAGTCCCGCAGTAACATGCCCCTTGAGGTTTTCATTATTCCAGATGATCTTTGCGATACGCCCCGCCTGATCCGTGGCCAGGGCATTCATAGGATATATAATGACCGCCTTGATTCCTTCTTCTCCCCGGTGCCTGTAGCAATGTTCCAGTATGGGGTAAAGGAAACACTCCGTTTTTCCGGATCCGGTGCCAGTTGCCACGATAGTCGAGCGAGGCTTCATGCCTGAAAGGCGTTCAAATGCTCTTTCCTGATGAAGAAATGGAGTGAAATTAAGGGGGATTTTCGGAAAAAATCCAGGCCCACCCTTACCCTGACGGAAGGGCAACTGAATAGATAAATAGGGGCCTTTAAAAATTCCACCATCTTCTGTAAGAAGATTTTCTATGAGACCATTGAAAAAAGGAGTGGTTACGGGAAAAGTAGTTCTTAGAAAATCTTCAACACCATTTTTTAGTTGGTATGATAGTACCGATGGTATCATCTATTCACGCTACCTTCTTTAAATAGTTTGAAAAATTGATTCCAATAATATCCTCGCATAGAGAGAATATTCCCCCACTAAATGCTATGAAGTTTTCTTGTTATATCTAATCTGTAAACCAGCGTTACGAATATCATATGATCTTTGATATTTTTTGTCATACGGATTGGGTAAGAATAGAAACTCAGGCATCTCAGATAAAGCATCGGTGACATGTATGATTAAAAACATGTCTCTTCTCCTATTTGCTTTCTCAACGGCAAGTCG